>NZ_BAUW01000067.1 GCF_000517385.1 Mesobacillus boroniphilus JCM 21738
TTGTCGGGGCTGACCAAGGTGCTTGCGCTTTTCTTATATGGTTTAGTTCATTTTTGGGATTGAATCCGGGCAGTGAGGAAATACAGCATTTTGCCACATAAAGGGTTTTGTAAGGTTATAGAACCAAATTTCGGCTTTATGGGTGCTCACTACTGAGCAAAGGGGCAATATAAATTTATCAAGAAGGAGGATTTCACCATGTTTAAGATGATGAAGGAAGACATAGATGTTGTTTTTGATCAGGATCCTTCGGCCAGGAGCGTGCTGGAAGTGGTTTTGACATACGCAGGCCTGCATGCGATATGGTCCCATCGTTTGGCACATGCTTTCTACAAGCGGAAGTTTTATTTTGTCGCAAGAGCCATTTCGCAAATCAGCCGTTTTTTCACGGGAGTTGAAATCCATCCGGGAGCTAAGATTGGCAGACGTTTTTTCATCGACCATGGAATGGGCGTCGTCATTGGTGAAACGTGTGAGATTGGTGATAATGTGACTGTGTTCCAGGGAGTGACCCTGGGCGGGACTGGAAAGGAAAAGGGTAAACGCCACCCGACTGTCAATCACAATGCCCTGATTGCGACCGGCGCTAAGGTTTTAGGTTCGATAACGATTGGGGAGAATTCTAAAGTGGGCGCAGGATCGGTTGTCCTGAAGGATGTACCGCCGAACTCCACTGTTGTTGGCATCCCTGGAAAAATCGTCATCCAGGATGGCGTCAGGATCAATAAAGATTTCAACCATCGTGATTTACCTGATCCTGTATCGGACAGGTGCAAAGAAATTGAAATGGAATTGGTTAAATTGAAAAAAGAACTTGATTTAGTCAAATTACAAGAAGAACTGGAAGTTGCGAAGCAAGGAAGGGGCATGAAAAATGGGAATTAAAATCTATAATACACTCACTCGTAACAAGGAGGAGTTTATCCCGCTAGAAGAGGGAAAAGTGAAAATGTATGTATGCGGTCCTACCGTCTATAACTACATTCACATCGGAAATGCCCGTCCGGCCGTTGTTTTCGATACGGTCCGCCGCTACCTTGAGTTCCGCGGATATGATGTAAATTATGTTTCGAACTTCACCGATGTCGATGACAAACTGATTAAAGCAGCGAATGAAATCGGGGAAGATGTACCGACAATTGCCCAACGTTTCATCGACGCTTATTTTGAGGATGTCCATGCACTTGGATGCAAGACAGCTGATGTACATCCAAGGGTAACGGAGACAATGGATTTGATTATTGACTTTATCAGCGCGCTGATTGAAAAAGGTTTTGCCTATGAATCAGGCGGAGATGTCTACTACCGAACGAGAAAATTCAAAGAATACGGCAAGCTTTCCCATCAATCCATTGAAGAGCTCAAGATTGGAGCAAGGATCCAGGTTGGGGAAAAGAAACAGGATGCGCTTGACTTCGTGCTTTGGAAGTCGGCAAAGGAAGGCGAGATTTCCTGGGATAGTCCTTGGGGCAAAGGCCGTCCAGGCTGGCATATTGAGTGCTCGGCGATGGCCCGCGAATATCTTGGAGACACGATCGATATCCATGCTGGCGGACAGGATTTGGCTTTCCCGCATCACGAAAATGAAATCGCCCAGTCAGAGGCGTTGACAGGCCAGACATTTGCCCGCTATTGGATGCATAATGGATATATCAATATTGACAATGAAAAGATGTCCAAGTCACTTGGCAATTTTGTCACAGTTTATGAAATCATTAAGCAGATTGATCCACAGGTATTAAGATTTTTCATGATTTCGGTTCATTACCGGAATCCGATCAATTACAGCCAAGAGCTGCTTGAAAAGACAAAGGCTGCTTTCGAGCGCTTGAAGACATCTTACCAAAATCTGAAGCACCGACTTGGAGCAAGCACTAATCTTACTGATGACAACCAGGAATGGCTGGATAAAATTGACGGTCTGCGTGAGCAGTTTATCAAGGATATGGATGATGACTTCAATACTGCAAATGGCGTATCCACCCTGTTTGAACTCTCAAAGCTATCCAATCTGTATTTAATGGAGAAAAACACTTCCGAGGAAGTAATTAACGCATTCATGAAGGAATTCGAGATTTTGTTCGACGTTCTCGGCCTGCCGCTTAAAGATGAGGAATTGCTTGATGAAGAAATCGAAGCCTTGATCGAAAAAAGAACGCAGGCTCGCAAGGATAGGAATTTCCAGCTGGCGGATGAAATCCGTGACCAGTTGAAGGAAATGAATGTCATCATCGAAGACACTCCGCAAGGCATCAGATGGAAAAGAGGCTAAATGATGCTGCATTACGAACAAAAAGTAGATGAAAAACAAATGAATAGCCTGGCGCTTGCTTACATGGGTGATGCCGTATATGAACTGTATGTACGCCATCACCTGCTGCAAAGCGGCATGGTTCGGCCAAACAAGCTGCATAAAGAAGCGACTGCTTATGTATCGGCAAAATCGCAGGCGAAATACCTCCACAAGCTGATTGAAATGGAGAAGCTGTCCGAAGCGGAAATAACGATTGTAAAAAGGGGCCGGAATGCGAAGTCTGGATCTGTCCCGAGAAACACGGATGTCCAAACATACCGTTACAGTACTGCCTTTGAGGCCTTGATCGGTTATTTGTATCTGGCAGGCAATGAGCAACGGATAGAAGAACTGATAACCACAATATTTGCACTTGCTGAAGAATAGAAGGGAGGAAAGATTCATGGGCCAGAAACAGCAACAAAAAGAGAGCCGGAACAATAGGCAAAAACCAGTTGATGACAAGAAGCGGAAACCAGCGCGGAACCAGGCGCAAAGACAGGATAATAAGCCAAAGAACAGAACAGCCAGAGGCCAGGACCAGAAACATGAGGCAAGGCGCGACCAGAAATATGGGCAAAAACCTGAACAACTTCAAGAACAAAAAGAAAACCAGGATTACATAATCGGAAAAAATCCGGTAATCGAAGCCTTGAAATCGGAACGTGACATTAACAAAATCCTGATTGCGGAGGGCTCCCAGAGCGGACAGATGCAGCAGGTAATCGGGATGGCGAAGGAAGCCAATGTCATTGTCCAATTCGTCCCGAAAAAGAAAATCGACCAGCTTGCCGATGGAAATCACCAGGGTGTCATCGCCCAGGTGGCAGCCTATGAATATGCGGAGATCAATGATTTGTTCGCGGCAGCGGAAAAGAAAAATGAGGCTCCGTTCTTTTTGCTCCTCGATGAAATAGAGGATCCCCACAATCTTGGTTCCATCATGAGGACAGCTGATGCCTCGGGAGCTCACGGGATTATCATTCCTAAAAGAAGAGCTGTTGGGCTGACAACTACAGTTGCAAAATTATCAACTGGTGCCATCGAATATATCCCGGTGGCGAGAGTCACGAATATGGCGCAGACAATCGATGAATTGAAGGATCGCGGTGTCTGGATCGCTGGAACGGATGCTTCGGCAAAACAGGATTTTCGTCAAATCGATGGAACTTTGCCTCTTGGCCTGGTGATTGGCAGCGAAGGAAAAGGAATGGGAAGGCTGATCAGGGACAAGTGTGATTTTCTTTTAAGTCTTCCAATGGTTGGACATGTTACTTCCTTGAATGCATCAGTTGCCGCGGCACTTTTGATGTATGAAGTTCACCGCAAACGTCATCCGCTAGGGGAATAGGAATGGATATCCTGCTTGTAGACGGCTATAACATCATTGGCGCATGGCCGGAGCTGGTCAGCTTGAAGAAGAGAGAGCTTTCTGCCGCCAGGGACCGGTTGGTGGAAACCATGGCTGAATATCAGGCATATACCGGCTATCGCGTCATCATTGTTTTTGATGCCCATTTTGTATCAGGTACCCAAAAGAAATATAACAATTATAAGGTGGAAGTTATTTTTACAAAAGAAAATGAAACTGCGGATGAACGGATTGAAAGGCTGGCGATCGACCTCAGCAACCGCAAAACGCAGATTCATGTAGCCACCTCGGACTACACCGAGCAGTGGGCGATTTTTGGACAGGGAGCCCTAAGGAAATCAGCAAGAGAGCTGCTTAACGAAACAAATTTAATCAGCAAAAAAATAGAAAAACGGGTGAAAGTAATCCAGGAAAAGAAGCCAAGTGCCAAGATTCCGCTTACAAAAGAAGTGGCAGAAATTTTTGAAAAATGGCGCAGAGGGGAGCAATGACCTGTTGACGCCTTAAAAAAGCCTGCTGTATAATATTTCTAACTGTATGTGCGGGCGGGGGGATCGAAATGAGTGCTGACATCGGGAATCGTTTAAATGACGCTTATTTGTTGCTGGAAGATGAGGAAATTGTAGAAGCAGTGCACAGAGGAGAAAGTGACGCACTTGATTATCTGATTCACAAATACAGGAATTTTGTTCGGGCGAAGGCACGGTCATACTTCCTGATTGGAGCAGATAAAGAGGACATCGTGCAAGAAGGAATGATCGGCTTATATAAAGCAATCCGTGACTTTCGGGAGGACAAGCTGACATCATTCAAAGCATTTGCAGAACTATGCATTACCCGTCAGATCATTACGGCCATCAAGACGGCCACAAGGCAAAAACACATCCCGCTTAACTCCTATGTTTCCCTGGACAAGCCGATTTATGATGAGGAATCGGACAGGACGCTGATGGATGTTTTATGCGGAGCCAAAGTGATGGACCCCGAAGAACTATTTATTAATCAGGAAGAGTTTGACCAGATTGAAGTGAAAATGTCAGAGCTGCTGAGTGACCTTGAACGAAAAGTGCTCGCATTATATTTGGACGGACAATCCTACCAGGAAATTTCTGAAGAGCTTAATCGCCATGTCAAGTCAATCGACAATGCACTTCAGCGTGTAAAGCGGAAGCTTGAGAGGTATCTTGAGCTGAGAGAGCTGTCAGTGTAAGCTGAATTGCCGAAAAATAGCCACAAAACTGACTTTTAATCTCTTGAGCCCTTATTGACACAAGCTATCAGCCGTGGTACATTTTTAAAGATATAATAGATGGCGGTTTCATGACATTAGATTGGAATCAGCCTGTTGAAGCGGGTGTAGTGTCAATGAACAACAAAGTGACTCTTGCTTGTAAGGAATGCGGTTCCCGCAATTATTCCACAACAAGCAACAAGCAAACGCAGACAGAACGGCTGGAGCTGAAAAAGTACTGCAGCAACTGCGGTGCCCATACAGTTCATAAGGAAACGAAATAAGGTTTTCAGATAGATCATCATATGGAATCCCGATAAGTTGGAGGTAACAAAATGCAGCGCATCACTAATTTTTTCAGTGAAGTTGGACGTGAAATGAGGAAGGTCAGCTGGCCTAGACGCAAAGAACTCACTCGCTACACGATTACGGTTCTGTCTACGGTTGTTTTTGCTGCTTTATTCTTCGCAGTGTTAGACCTAGGTATTTCTGAATTGATTCGCATAATTCTTGAATAACCACTACGCACTCATGGTATAATGAAAAATATAAACGCAGGACAAGTTTAAAAGCCCGGATAACGGGTTTTTTATTTGCTTGAAAAAAATTACCTATACATTAGATGTTGTCTAGCTCCAGTGCCTAGCCCCTCGAGGTCGCTTCAGTCCAGTCAATGAAGTCAAAGAACGACTTCACTGCCCGGCCTTCCAGCGCTGGTCGGGGCTGACCGAGGCACTTACGCTTTTCTAATGACGTTTGGAAATGGGGAGGGACGGACGATTTAGTCCTCTAAGATGGAAAAGAATTGGTATGTAGTGCATACTTACTCAGGCTACGAGAACAAGGTCAAGACAAATCTTGAAAAGCGTGTCGAAACAATGGGCATGCAAGATAAGATCTTCCGGGTTATCGTACCTGAAGAAGAAGAAACAGATTTCAAAAATGGTAAAAAGAAAGTTGTTAAGAGAAAGACTTTCCCGGGCTATGTCCTTGTAGAATTGGTCATGACTGATGATTCTTGGTATGTTGTCCGCAACACTCCAGGTGTAACTGGTTTCGTTGGCTCTGCTGGTGCAGGATCAAAACCAACCGCGTTATTGCCTGAAGAAGTAACGTTCATCCTCAAGCGCATGGGAGTTGAGGAGAAGAAGGTTGATATCAATTTCGAACTTGGTGAAACTGTCCAGGTAAGCGAAGGGCCATTTGCCAACTTCACGGGTACAATAGAAGAGATCGATAAGGACAAGGCAAAGCTTAAAGTTCTTGTCAATATGTTCGGCCGAGATACTCCTGTTGAGCTCGAATTTTCCCAGATCGAAAAAATATAGTTTGAAATAGCTTGAAATCGACTTTGAAAAGTGTTAATATTTCATAGGTCAGTATGTCTTGGACGATTGACAGATATATGTCAAGTTCTTTATTTTATATAAAGACTTTTAAAATGAGTGGGAGGGGAAAATCCCCTATTACCACATCACGGACTTTAAGGAGGTGTGTCTCGTGGCTAAAAAAGTAATTAAAATGGTTAAATTGCAAATCCCTGCTGGCAAAGCCAATCCGGCACCACCAGTTGGACCTGCATTAGGTCAAGCCGGTGTTAACATCATGGGATTCTGTAAGGAGTTTAACGCTCGTACAGCTGACCAAGCTGGACTAATCATTCCTGTTGAAATTACGGTTTTTGAAGACCGTTCATTTACATTTATTACGAAAACTCCTCCTGCTGCAGTTCTTTTGAAGGTAGCAGCTGGAATTCAGTCTGGTTCTGGTGAACCAAACCGTAATAAAGTAGCAACAGTTAAGCGTGATAAAGTACGTGAAATTGCTGAACAGAAAATGCCTGATCTTAACGCAGCTAGCGTTGAAGCAGCAATGCGCATGGTAGAAGGTACTGCTCGCAGCATGGGTATCACGATCGAAGACTAATTCTGCTACAGTGGATTGAGGGGGGTTGCGAAGCTGATGGATTTCACTCGCAACCTTTTATCTGTCCGATATGGCGCTCATGAAGCGCCTTTGCTTTTTGAGCTCTGGTACCTCAAAGGTGCCACCGCTTTTCGTTGTCTAGCTCCGGCACCTGGCCCCTCAGGACACTTCAGCCCAGCCAATAAAGTCAAAAAACGACTTTACTGTCTGGTCTTCCAGTGCCTGTCGGGGCTGACCGAGGTGTCTCCGCTTTTCAAAGTGGGAGGTTATTCCGTTAAAACCACATTCTAGGAGGAAATAAAAATGGCTAAAAAAGGTAAAAAGTATCTTGAAGCTGCTAAGCTTGTAGATCGCGCTCAAGCGTATACAGTTGCTGAAGCAGTTGAGCTTGCTAAGAAGACAAGCACTGTTAAATTTGACGCTACAGTTGAAGCTGCTTTCCGTTTGGGCGTAGACCCTAAGAAAGCTGACCAGCAAATCCGTGGAGCGGTTGTACTTCCAAACGGTACTGGTAAAACTCAACGTGTACTAGTATTCGCTAAAGGCGAAAAGTTGAAAGAAGCAGAAGCTGCGGGCGCAGACTATGTTGGCGATGCAGAATACATCAACAAGATCCAGCAAGGCTGGTTCGACTTTGACGTAATCGTTGCTACGCCTGACATGATGGGGGAAGTTGGTAAGCTTGGCCGCGTATTGGGACCTAAAGCTTAATGCCAAACCCTAAGACTGGCACAGTTACTTTCGATGTAACGAAAGCAGTTAACGAAATCAAAGCTGGTAAAGTAGAATACCGCGTTGATAAGTCTGGTAACATCCACGTACCTATCGGAAAAGTTTCTTTCGAAGACAACAAGCTTGTTGAAAACTTCAACACAATCTTCGAAACTATGATGAAGGTTAAGCCGGCTGCAGCTAAAGGAACTTACATGAAGAATGTTACGATCTCTACTACAATGGGACCTGGCGTTAAGGTAGATTCTTCAACTGTAAAATAATAGTATTTGACAATTAAAGAAGCATTAGATATAATTCTTCTTGTTGTGAAAATAAAATAACATTTGTACCGCAGACAGCAGGAGCTTATAGCTTAATAACCTGCCGAGGTCATACGATAGAGCATCAACTTTACTATTGTATACTTCCTCCGTGTCTGCCTTAGATGCGGAGGTTTTTATTTAATCGGTATAAATGAAAAATCTACAGGAGGTGTAAGGATGAGCAAAATCATCGAAGTGAAAAAGCAAATCGTTGACGAGATTGCTGGCAAACTAAAAGAAAGCAAATCAACAATCGTTGTTGATTACCGCGGACTTACAGTTTCGGAAGTAACTGAACTTCGTAAAGAGCTGCGTCAAGCTGGCGTAGAATTCAAAGTTTACAAGAACTCTATGACACGCCGTGCTGCTGAGGCTGCTGAACTTGCTGACTTAAACACATCTTTAACAGGTCCTAACGCAATCGCGTTCAGTACTGAAGATGTAGTTGCACCAGCGAAGATTCTTAACGAATTCGCTAAAAAGCACGAAGCGCTTGAAATCAAGGCGGGCGTAGTTGAAGGCAACATCGTTACAGTAGAAGAAATCAAGGCACTTGCAGACCTACCGTCTCGCGAAGGTCTACTTTCTATGCTACTCAGCGTACTTCAAGCTCCAATCCGCAACTTTGCTCTTGCTGCAAAGGCTGTTGCAGAACAGAAAGAAGAGCAAGGCGCGTAAGTTAAAAATAATTACTGTTTAACAATAAAAAACTTACCTATTAGGAGGAAACAAATCATGACTCAAGAACAAATCATTGAAGCAGTTAAAAATATGACTGTTTTAGAACTTAACGATCTAGTAAAAGCTATCGAAGAAGAATTCGGCGTAACTGCTGCTGCACCAGTTGCTATGATGGGTGGAGCTGCTGGAGCTGCTGTTGAAGAACAAACTGAATTTGACGTAGTACTTGCATCTGCTGGCGACCAGAAGATCAAGGTTATCAAAGTTGTTCGTGAAATCACTGGTCTTGGCCTTAAAGAAGCGAAAGAAGTTGTTGACAACGCTCCTAAAGCTCTTAAAGAAGGCGTTTCTAAAGAAGAAGCTGAAGAAATCAAAGCTAAGCTTGAAGAAGTTGGAGCTAACGTCGAAGTTAAGTAATCAACCTTACAATAAAAAGCTCGCTGCTAAAGCGGGCTTTTTTTCGCTTTATTAGTTTCGAATTTTGCTTTTTATTTTTTAAAGGCTTATAATACCGCAGTAGCAATGCAATCCGCGTTCGCATTCTTCAAATGAGTCCCCGTGGAGGTGAGAGATTTTGTCTGAACATTATTACTCCCGCAAACCCAGTACTGAAAGCAATCCTGCGAAATGGCAAAGCGAATTGAAGGGGAATAGCATCCGCTTTAAGACTGACACTGGAGTTTTTTCGAAAAAGGAAGTCGACTTTGGGTCAAGGTTATTGATTGAAACTTTCGGGTTAAATAAAGCTGATGGATTGATTCTTGATGTCGGCTGCGGCTATGGACCGATAGGACTTTCATTGGCTAAAGCTTATCCGGGCGCAACGGTTCACATGGTGGATGTCAATGAAAGAGCGATTATGCTTGCTGAGGAGAACGCAGCAGAAAATAAAATAGATAATGTGAAAATCTATGAAAGTGACCGGCTGACTGGAGTGGAGGAGAAAGGATTCGATGCAATCCTTACCAATCCGCCGATCCGTGCTGGAAAAAAGGTTGTGCATGATATTTTCGAACAAAGTTTTCTGCATTTAGCTGAAGGCGGAGAGCTTTGGGTGGTCATCCAAAAGAAACAGGGTGCGCCATCAGCATTGGAAAAAATGAAAGAGTTATTTGGTGAAGTAGGCATTGCGGCAAAAAGTAAAGGATACTTTATTATCAAATCTGTTAAATGTTGACTTGAGAAAACCGCTATGTTAATATTATAAAATGCCAATATATTAGTTTCCTCTTCCATTGCTAATTTCATCGAAAGTTGTATAATTTTGGGCATAAAGGGAAAACTAACAAAATAATTGTTCGTTGCAGGAATTGTGGTTTTTAGGAGAAAACCCTTTTTCTTTTTGTCTTTTGAAATGGAGGAAACTTCATGGACAAGACAGGGATAGATGAATAATAACGCTTTATTTGAGGGGTGAATCAGTTGACAGGTCAACTAGTTCAGTATGGACGACACCGCCAACGTAGAAGTTATGCTCGCATCAGTGAAGTTTTGGAATTGCCGAATTTGATTGAAATTCAAACCTCTTCCTATCAGTGGTTTCTTGATGAGGGCCTCCGTGAGATGTTCCGAGACATTTCACCGATTGAAGACTTTACTGGTAACTTATCGTTAGAGTTTATCGATTACAGTCTTGGCGAACCGAAATATTCAGTGGAAGAATCGAAAGAGAGAGACGTCACTTACAATGCGCCATTGCGAGTAAAGGTCCGCCTTGTGAATAAGGAAACAGGAGAGGTAAAGGACCAGGATGTCTTTATGGGCGATTTTCCGCTTATGACAGAAACTGGCACGTTTGTAATCAACGGTGCTGAGAGGGTTATCGTTTCCCAGTTAGTGCGTTCACCAAGTGTGTATTTCAATGGAAAACTTGATAAGAACGGGAAGAAGGGGTTCAGTGCGACTGTTATTCCGAACCGTGGCGCCTGGTTAGAGTATGAAACAGATGCCAAGGATGTTGTATATGTAAGGATCGATCGTACGAGGAAGCTCCCTGTTACGGTTCTTTTGCGTGCATTTGGATTCGGTTCTGACCAAGAAATCATTGATCTGATCGGTGATAACGAATATATCCGTAATACTCTTGAAAAAGACAATACGGAAAGCACGGAAAAAGCGCTTCTTGAAATTTACGAGCGTCTCCGTCCAGGCGAACCGCCTACAGTTGATAATGCAAAAAGCCTTCTGGTATCAAGATTCTTTGATCCAAAGCGCTATGACCTTGCAAATGTAGGGCGTTATAAAATCAACAAAAAGCTTCATATTAAAAACCGTTTATTCGGGCAAAAGCTTGCAGAAACATTAGTGGATCCTGAAACAGGGGAAATCATTGCCGAGAAGGGCGTCACGTTAGACCGCCGTACACTCGATAAGATTATACCTGCGCTGGAGAAGAATGTTGGCTTCAAGAATTTCAGCCATATGGCGGCGTGGTTGAAGAAGATGTAACGCTGCAAAGTGTTAAAATCTATGCTCCGAACGATGAGGGCGAGAAAGAAATTACTGTTTTAGGAAATGCCTATGTCCCGGAACCAATCAAAAACATCACGCCCGCTGATATCATTTCATCCATCAGCTACTTCTTTAACTTGCTGCACGGTGTTGGCGATACGGATGACATCGACCATTTAGGAAACAGACGCCTTCGTTCTGTTGGTGAACTGCTGCAGAACCAATTCCGAATTGGTTTGTCCAGAATGGAGCGAGTAGTTCGTGAAAGAATGTCCATCCAGGACACAAATACAATTACACCCCAGCAATTAATCAATATCCGTCCGGTAATTGCGTCCATGAAAGAGTTCTTTGGAAGCTCTCAGCTTTCACAGTTCATGGATCAGACGAATCCGCTGGCTGAATTGACACATAAAAGGCGTCTTTCTGCATTGGGACCTGGTGGTCTTACGCGTGAACGCGCTGGTTTCGAGGTGCGTGACGTACACTACTCCCATTACGGACGTATGTGTCCGATTGAAACACCTGAAGGTCCAAACATCGGCTTAATCAACTCGCTTTCAAGTTTCGCGAAGGTGAACCGCTTCGGATTCATTGAGACTCCATACCGGCGCGTTGACCCCGATTCAGGTAAGGTGACTAGGGAATTCGATTACTTAACAGCTGATGAAGAAGACAATTATGTAGTTGCGCAAGCTAATGCTCGTCTTGATGAAGATGGTTCGTTCATTGACAATGAAGTGGTTGCCCGTTTCCGCGGTGAAAATACTGTTGTTAATCGCGAACGAGTCGATTATATGGACGTATCACCTAAGCAGGTTGTATCCGCGGCGACAGCGTGTATCCCATTCCTGGAAAACGATGACTCCAACCGTGCCTTGATGGGTGCGAACATGCAGCGACAAGCTGTACCGTTATTGCAGCCGGAAGCACCAATCGTAGGTACGGGAATGGAGCACGTGAATGCCAAGGACTCCGGAGCTGCAGTAATCTGTAAGCATGAAGGAATTGTAGAACACGTTGAAGCGCGTCAAGTATGGGTTCGCCGTGTTACTGAAATAGACGGTCAGGAAGTTAGGGGCGACCTTGATAAATATCGTCTGCTTAAGTTCATTCGTTCCAATCAGGGTACTTGTTATAATCAGCGCCCAATCGTAAGTCTTGGTGACCGTGTGGTGAAAGGAGAAATCCTTGCTGACGGACCATCAATGGAAAAAGGTGAACTTGCACTGGGGCGTAACGTCCTTGTCGGTTTTATGACATGGAATGGTTATAACTACGAGGATGCGATCATCATGAGTGAACGCCTCGTCAAGGAAGATGTTTATACATCTATCCATATAGAAGAATATGAGTCAGAGTCCCGTGATACGAAGCTTGGACCCGAAGAAATCACACGTGATATTCCGAACGTTGGGGAAGATGCATTGAGAAATCTTGACGAACGCGGAATCATCCGTGTTGGTGCTGAAGTGAAAGATGGAGATCTTCTAGTTGGCAAGGTTACGCCTAAAGGGGTTACTGAATTAACTGCGGAGGAACGTCTCCTTCACGCCATCTTTGGCGAAAAAGCAAGGGAAGTCCGTGATACTTCATTGCGTGTTCCACATGGCGGCGGGGGGATTATCCTTGACGTCAAAGTGTTCAACCGTGAAGATGGCGACGAGCTTCCTCCGGGTGTTAACCAGCTTGTCCGTGCTTACATCGTTCAGAAGCGTAAGATTTCTGAAGGGGACAAAATGGCAGGGCGCCACGGTAACAAAGGGGTTATCTCTAGAATCCTTCCGGAAGAAGATATGCCTTTCCTTCCGGACGGAACACCAGTCGATATCATGCTTAACCCTCTAGGGGTACCATCACGTATGAATATCGGTCAGGTTCTTGAGCTTCATCTTGGCATGGCAGCACGCTACCTGGGAATCTATGTTGCTTCACCGGTATTCGATGGTGCTCGTGAGGAAGACGTATGGTCAACGATCCAGGAAGCTGGCATGGCCAGAGATGCGAAAACAGTCCTATACGATGGACGTACAGGTGAACCATTCGATAACCGTGTATCTGTTGGTGTCATGTACATGATTAAGCTTGCTCACATGGTAGACGATAAGCTTCATGCTCGTTCTACTGGGCCATATTCTCTTGTTACGCAGCAGCCGCTCGGCGGTAAAGCCCAATTCGGCGGACAGCGTTTCGGGGAGATGGAGGTTTGGGCGCTTGAAGCATACGGCGCTGCGTACACATTGCAGGAAATCTTGACTGTCAAGTCCGATGATGTTATTGGACGTGTCAAAACGTATGAAGCAATTGTGAAAGGTGAAAACGTACCCGAACCAGGCGTTCCTGAATCATTCAAAGTATTGATGAAAGAATTACAAAGTCTTGGTATGGACGTTAAGATCCTATCAGGCGATGAAAAAGAGATCGATATGCGCGACTTTGATGATGAAGAAGAATTGCAGCATGCAGAAACACTGACAGTTGCTCCTGAAACAGAAGATATGGATTCTGAAAAAGTAGGAATGAAAGAATAGGTCCATCTAATTGGCACACGTGAACAAACAGTTGAATAACAGTATTGTCCACGTGTGTTCCTTTTTGGAAGATCATTAGGGTAAAACCCTAGATTAAAAGGGAGGTAGGCCCCTTGCTAGATGTTAATAATTTTGAGTACATGAAAATTGGCCTCGCTTCACCCGACAAGATCCGTTCATGGTCTTTCGGTGAGGTTAAGAAGCCGGAAACAATCAACTATCGTACTTTAAAGCCAGAAAAAGACGGCTTATTCTGTGAGCGTATTTTCGGACCGACGAAGGATTGGGAATGTCATTGCGGAAAGTACAAAAGAGTCCGCTATAAAGGAGTAGTCTGTGACCGATGCGGTGTTGAAGTAACACGTGCAAAGGTCCGTCGTGAAAGAATGGGGCACATCGAGCTTGCAGCTCCTGTTTCTCACATTTGGTATTTCAAAGGAATTCCTAGTCGCATGGGACTAGTCCTTGATATGTCTCCGCGCGCGCTTGAAGAAGTTATTTACTTTGCTTCGTATGTAGTAACGGAAACTGGCGACACGGCTCTTGAAAAGAAGCAATTGTTGTCAGAGAAAGAATACCGTGCTTACCGCGAAAAATACGGCAACAAGTTTCAGGCTGCCATGGGAGCTGAAGCAATTAAAAAGCTGCTATCAGATATCGATCTTGATAAAGAAGCAGATATGCTGAAAGAAGAATTAAGAACAGCACAAGGCCAGCGTCGTACACGTGCAATCAAGCGTCTTGAGGTAGTAGAAGCATTCCGTGGTTCTGGCAATGAGCCTTCTTGGATGATCCTTGATGTGCTGCCTGTTATCCCGCCGGAGCTTCGCCCGATGGTACAGCTTGACGGTGGACGTTTCGCAACTTCCGACTTGAATGATTTGTACCGCCGAGTAATCAACCGTAACAACCGCCTTAAACGCCTTCTTGACCTCGGTGCTCCTAGCATCATCGTCCAGAACGAAAAGCGTATGCTGCAGGAGGCTGTTGATGCGTTGATCGATAACGGCCGCCGCGGTCGTCCAGTTACTGGACCAGGTAACCGTCCATTGAAGTCCCTTTCTCATATGCTGAAGGGTAAGCAAGGCCGTTTCCGCCAAAACCTTCTTGGTAAGCGTGTTGACTACTCAGGCCGTTCGGTTATTGTCGTAGGTCCAAACCTGCATATGTACCAGTGCGGACTGCCGAAAGAAATGGCCCTTGAGCTATTCAAGCCGTTCGTAATGAAAGAACTTGTACAAAAGGGATTAGCTCATAACATAAAGTCTGCCAAACGCAAGATCGAGCGCGTTCAGCCGGAAGTCTGGGATGTGCTTGAAGATGTAATCAAGGAGCATCCAGTATTGCTGAACCGTGCCCCGACACTTCACAGACTTGGAATCCAGGCGTTCGAGCCAACATTGGTCGAAGGACGCGCAATCCGTCTTCACCCGCTTGTATGTACAGCTTACAACGCTGACTTCGATGGTGACCAGATGGCGGTTCACGTTCCACTTTCTGCTGAAGCACAAGCAGAAGCACGCCTATTGATGCTTGCTGCCCAGAACATCCTGAACCCTAAGGATGGAAAGCCGGTTGTTACTCCTTCACAGGATATGGTTTTAGGTAACTATTACCTGACACTTGAAAGAGTAGGCGCTATCGGTGAAGGTATGGTGTTCAAGGATACTAACGAAGCGTTGATCGCATACCAGAATGGCTATGTACATCTTCATACACGTATTGCTGTTGCAGCATCATCCCTGGGCAATCAGACATTTACTGAGGAGCAAAATGGTCAGCTTTTGATCACGACAGTTGGTAAGCTGATCTTCAACGAAATTCTGCCGGCCTCATTTCCGTATATCAATGAGCCGTCCAAGGAAAATCTTGAGGAGAGTACTCCTGATAAGTATTTTGTAGAGAAAGGCACTGATATCAAGGAAGTTATTAATACTATGCCATTGGTAGACCCTTTCAAGAAAGGGATTCTTGGAAATATCATTGCCGAAGTATTCAAGAAGTTCAAAATCTCAGAAACATCAAAAATGCTCGACCGTATGAAGGGACTTGGTTTCACATACTCGACAAAAGCGGGTATTACGGTTGGTGTGGCTGATATCGTGGTTCTTAAAGAAAAGCAGGAAATCATTTCAGAAGCACAAACAAAGGTAGATAATGTTCTTAAGCAGTTCAGACGCGGTTTGATTACCGAGGATGAGCGTTATGATCGTGTTATTTCTATCTGGAGCCAGGCGAAGGATAATATCCAGGCTAAGCTGATGAAATCACTGGATAATTCAAACCCTATCTTCATGATGAGTGACTCCGGAGCCCGTGGTAACGCGTCTAACTTCACGCAACTTGCTGGTATGCGTGGTTTGATGGCCAACCCGGCTGGACGAATCATCGAGTTGCCGATAAAGTCAAGTTTCCGTGAAGGTCTGACAGTATTGGAGTACTTTATCTCCACACACGGTGCTCGTAAAGGTCTTGCCGATACTGCACTTAAGACTGCTGACTCAGGTTACCTGACTCGCCGTCTCGTAGACGTAGCACAGGATGTCATCGTGCGTGAAGACGATTGCGGAACAGACAGAGGCTTATTCATCAAATCACTTAAAGATGGTACTGAAGTAATCGAACCTCTAGATGAGCGTTTAATTGGCCGTTATGCAAGGAAGGCAATCAAGCATCCTGAAACTAAGGCAGTGATTGTACCTGAAAACGGATTGATTACAGAAGACTTGGCTGTTGAAGTAATAGAAGCAGGGATTGAAGAAGTATGGATCCGCTCTGCATTCACATGTAATACACGCCACGGCGTATGTAAAAAATGCTACGGACGCAATCTTGCGACTGGCCAGGAAGTTGAAGTTGGCGAAGCGGTCGGTATTATCGCTGCCCAGTCAATCGGAGAGCCTGGTACACAGCTTACAATGCGTACATTCCATACGGGCGGTGTTGCAGGAGATGATATCACACAAGGTCTTCCGCGTATCCAGGAATTGTTTGAAGCGCGTAATCCTAAAGGGCAAGCTGTTATCTCCGAATTGGAAGGTGTCGTAGTCGGCATCAACGAAGGAAAAGATCGTCAGCAGGAAATCGTCATTCAAGGTGAAATCGAAAGCCGCACATACAATGCGCCATATACAGCTCGCCTAAAGGTAGCTATAAATGACCATGTAGAACGCGGCCAGGAACTTACAGAAGGTTCGATCGACCCTAAGGAACTGTTGCGAGTCAAAGACGTTCAATCTGTGCAGGAATATCTGTTGAAGGAAGTTCAAAAGGTATACCGTATGCAGGGTGTTGAAATCGGCGACAAACACGTAGAAGTAATGGTGCGCCAAATGATGCGCAAAATCAGGGTTATCGACGCAGGTGAAACAGATGTACTGCCAGGCACATTGCTTGAAATCCATCAGTTCACTGACGCTAACCGCAAAGCACTTCTTGATGGCAAAATGCCAGCAACAGGACGCCCGGTACTGCTTGGTATCACAAAAGCATCGCTTGAGACAGATTCATTCCTGTCTGCAGCATCCTTCCAGGAAACAACAAGGGTGCTTACAGATGCTGCGATCAAAGGCAAGCGCGATGAACTTCTCGGCCTGAAGGAAAATGTTATCATCGGTAAACTCGTACCAGCGGGAACAGGCATGCAGCGCTACAGAAGAGCTGAGCCTATCTCAATGGAAGAAGAAAATGCCGAAGATGCAATCACTGTAGAATAAAATAAGAAGCGCGGTGCTCTCTGCCACGACAGAAAGTGCCGCCTTTTTAAAGAAAAAAGAGTTATTCTATAAATAATGCAGCATTCTAGCGGAAAAAGTTTTTCAATGTTGTTGACATCCCTTGCGCTAGATGTTACTATTTCAAAGGTGCTCCTATTTACCGGTTACTTTGGAGGATATCATGTCTTATGAAAAAGTAGCTCAGGCTAAAAAGATTATAGTAGGATCAAAGCAAACAGTGAAAGCACTGAAGGCTGGCGAAGTAATCGAACTGGTCATTGCCATGGACGCTGACATTAAGGTTACAGCGAATCTATTGCAAACTGCCAGAGATATGAACACCGCCATCACCTATGTCGACTCTATGAAAAAATTGGGGAAGGCATGCGGGATTGCCGTAGGAGCTTCAGCTGTAGCGATAACCAAGTAAAAACTGTTTTTGCAGTGAACTGCAAAAACTTTGTTTTTTGTAAAAAAATGAACCACCTGGATGTGTGGGCTTACACAAAATGTGAAGGGAGGAAAAAGATCATGCCTACAATTAACCAATTAGTGCGCAAGCCGCGTAGCTCAAAAGAGGAGAAGTCAAAATCTCCTGCGCTAAATAAAGGTTACAACAGCTTCAAGAAAGCACAAACCAACGTTTCATCTCCACAAAAGCGTGGTGTATGTACTCGTGTTGGTACAATGACTCCGAAGAAGCCAAACTCAGCGTTGCGTAAATACGCTCGTGTACGTTTGACTAACGGAATCGAGGTAACAGCTTATATCCCAGGAATCGGGCACAATCTTCAAGAACACAGCGTTGTTCTTATCCGTGGAGGACGTGTAAAAGACTTACCGGGTGTACGTTACCATATCGTTCGTGGTGCTCTTGATACTGCTGGTGTTAACAACCGTATGCAGGGCCGTTCTAAGTACGGTACAAAGAGACCAAAAGCAGCTAAGAAATAATAAACAAAAACTATTAACCCTTTTTGAAAGGAGGAAATTATATGCCACGTAAAGGTCCAGTTGCAAAGAGAGACGTATTGCCTGATCCGATTTATAACTCAAAGCTTATCACTCGCTTGATTAACAAGATGATGATCGATGGCAAGAGAGGTAAATCACAAAAGATCCTTTATTCAGCTTTTGATATCATTCGTGAGCGTTCAGGCAAAGAGCCAATCGAAGTATTCGATGCAGCTCTTAAGAACATAATGCCTGTTCTAGAAGTAAAAGCACGCCGTGTAGGTGGAGCTAACTACCAAGTACCAGTTGAGGTGCGTGCAGACCGCCGTACAACTCTTGGTCTTCGCTGGTTGGTAAACTACTCACGTCTTCGTGGGGAAAAGACAATGGAAGAGCGTCTTGCTAACGAAATTCTTGACGCTGCTAACAACACTGGTGCTTCTGTTAAGAAGCGCGAAGATACACACAAAATGGCGGAAGCAAACAAAGCATTCGCTCACTATCGTTGGTAATCTTACCTTCAATCTAAAAACACATATACTAGGAAGGAGAAAGACCAAATGGCAAGAGAGTTCTCCTTAGATAAAACTCGTAATATTGGAATCATGGCTCATATTGATGCTGGTAAAACAACAACAACTGAGCGTGTTCTTTATTATACTGGCCGTATTCATAAAATCGGCGAAACACACGAAGGTGCTTCTCAAATGGACTGGATGGAGCAGGAACAAGAGCGTGGAATCACGATCACTTCTGCTGCAACAACAGCTTCTTGGAAAGAACACCGCGTAAACATCATTGATACACCAGGACACGTAGACTTCACTGTTGAAGTTGAACGTTCACTGCGTGTACTTGATGGTGCAGTAGCAGTACTTGACGCACAGTCAGGTGTTGAGCCTCAAACAGAAACTGTTTGGCGCCAGGCTACAACTTATGGAGTTCCACGTGTAGTATTCGTTAACAAAATGGATAAGCTAGGCGCGGACTTCCTATACTCTGTATCAACTATTCATGATCGTCTGCAAGCCAACGCTCACCCGATCCAACTTCCGATCGGTGCTGAAGATGAGTTTGAAGCAATCATCGACCTAGTTGAAATGAGAGCGGTTTTCTATGGCAATGACCTTGGAACAGAAATCACTGTTGGGGAAATTCCAGAAGAATATATGGCTCAAGCTGAAGAATACCGTGAAAAGTTAGTTGAAGCGGTAGCAGAGCTTGATGAAGAGTTAATGGAGAAGTATCTTGGCGGAGAAGAGCTTACAGTCGAAGAGATCAAAGCTGCAATCCGTAAGGGTACAACAAATGTTGAATTTTACCCAGTTATCTGTGTTCAGCGTTCAAAAACAAAGGTGTTCAGCTAATGCTTGACGCTGTTATTGACTACCTTCCATCTCCACTGGATGTACCTGCTATTAAAGGTACTCTTCCAGATTCAGAAGAAGAAGTTGAACGTCATGCGGACGACAGCGAGCCATTCTCTGCTCTAGCGTTCAAAGTTATGACTGACCCTTATGTTGGTAAGTTAACGTTCTTCCGCGTTTACTCTGGAACTCTTGAGTCTGGATCATATGTTCAGAACTCAACTAAAGGAAAGCGTGAACGTATCGGACGTATCCTTCAAATGCACGCAAACAGCCGTCAGGAAATATCTAAGGTTTACGCGGGTGATATTGCAGCAGCTGTAGGTCTTAAGGATACAACTACAGGTGACACTCTATGTGATGATAAGAACCTTGTTATCTTGGAATCCATGCAGTTCCCTGAGCCTGTAATCCAGTTATCAGTTGAACCTAAGTCAAAAGCTGACCAGGACAAAATGACAACTGCATTGCAAAAGCTTCAAGAAGAAGATCCTACCTTCCGCGCACATACTGACCAGGAAACTGGACAGGTTATCATCGCTGGAATGGGTGAACTTCACCTTGACATCATCGTTGACCGCATGAAGCGCGAATTTAAAGTAGAAGCTAACGTAGGTGCGCCACAGGTTGCTTACCGTGAAACTTTCCGCGAATCAGCTTCTGTTGAAGGTAAATTCGCTCGTCAGTCAGGTGGACGTGGTCAATTCGGACACGTTTGGATCGAATTCTCTCCAAACGAAGAAGGAAAAGGCTTCGAATTCGAGAACGGCATCGTCGGTGGTGTAGTTCCACGTGAATACATCCCAGCGGTTCAAGCTGGTCTCGAAGATGCTCTAGATCGCGGAGTTCTTGCAGGATATCCGCTTGTTGACATCAAGGCAAGACTGTTTGACGGTTCTTACCACGATGTTGACTCCTCTGAAATGGCGTTTAAAATCGCTGCTTCTATGGCACTAAAGAATGCTGCTTCCAAGTGTAAGCCAGTCATCCTTGAGCCTGTCATGAGGGTTGAAGTTGTTATTCCTGAAGAATACCTTGGAGATATCATGGGTATGATTACTGCTCGTCGCGGACGCGTCGAAGGTATGGATGCTCGTGGTAACGCACAAGTTGTTCGTGCAATGGTTCCACTTTCAGAAATGTTCGGTTATGCAACTGCTCTTCGTTCAAGCACACAAGGACGCGGTGTATTCTCAATGCACTTCGACCACTACGAAGAAGTTCCTAAGTCAGTTTCTGAAGAAATCATCAAAAAAATAAAGGTGAATAATTGATTTTCACCATTTAATCAAGTATAACTACTAATGTAAGCATAACACTGTGAAATAGGGATCCTATTTCACACCACATTAAAATATACTTAATTTTCATATATTAAAGGAGGATTTTTCTAATGGGAAAAGCTAAATTCGATCGTTCTAAGCCACACGTTAACATTGGTACTATTGGTCACGTTGACCATGGTAAAACTACTCTAACAGCTGCTATCACTACTGTTCTTTCTAAGCAAGGTGGCGGTGAAGCACGCGGATATGACCAAATCGATGCTGCTCCAGAAGAGCGCGAACGTGGTATCACAATCTCAACTGCACACGTTGAGTACGAAACTGCAACACGTCACTATGCACACGTTGACTGCCCAGGACACGCTGACTATGTTAAGAATATGATCACTGGTGCTGCACAAATGGACGGCGGTATCTTAGTAGTATCTGCTGCTGACGGCCCAATGCCACAAACTCGTGAGCACATCCTTCTTTCTCGTCAGGTAGGCGTACCTTTCCTTGTTGTATTCATGAACAAGTGTGACATGGTTGACGACGAAGAACTTCTTGAATTAGTAGAAATGGAAGTACGTGACCTTCTTTCTGAGTACGACTTCCCTGGCGATGACATCCCAGTTATCAAAGGATCTGCTCTTAAAGCTCTTGAAGGAGAGCCAGAGTGGGAAGAAAAAATCAACGAGCTTATGGCTGCAGTTGATGAGTACATCCCAACACCAACACGTGACACTGACAAGCCATTCATGATGCCTGTTGAGGACGTATTCTCAATCACTGGCCGTGGAACAGTTGCTACTGGCCGTGTTGAGCGTGGACAAGTTAAAGTCGGTGACGTTATCGAAATCATCGGTCTTACTGAAGAGCCAAAATCAACTACTGTAACAGGTGTTGAAATGTTCCGTAAGCTTCTTGACTATGCAGAAGCTGGAGACAACATCGGTGCACTTCTTCGTGGGGTAGCTCGTGAAGAAGTCCAACGTGGTCAAGTACTTGCTAAGCCAGGTACTGTTAAGCCACACACAAAGTTCACTGCTGAAGTATACGTCCTTTCAAAAGAAGAAGGTGGACGTCACACTCCATTCTTCACAAACTACCGTCCGCAGTTCTACTTCCGTACAACTGATGTAACTGGTATTTGTAACCTTCCTGAAGGCGTAGAAATGGTTATGCCTGGTGACAACATTGAAATGACTGTTGAACTAATCGCTCCAATCGCGATCGAAGAAGGAACTAAGTTCTCAATCCGTGAAGGCGGCCGTACTGTAGGCGCTGGCGTTGTAGCAACAATTCAAGAGTAATTTTAATAAAATAATGAAAGCAGCTGGATGACGATCCAGCTGTTTTTTATTTAATAGGAAAATACA
>NZ_BAUW01000066.1 GCF_000517385.1 Mesobacillus boroniphilus JCM 21738
CCTGTCTTAATTCCTTCGTTTTCTTGACAGCTTTTGGCCTCATGACCTCTAACCTGTCACAATTCCTTCGGTTTCTTGACAGCTTTTGGCCTTTCGCCATCAAACCTGTCCGCACTTCACCTTACTTCTGACAGCTTTTCTCCTCGCACAATCTAACCTGTCCGAACTTGCCCTTACTTCTGATAGCTTTCCTCCTGTCACCTCCATACCTGACCTAACGCAGATGTACTTCTGACGCAATGTCCTCTATTAACCCCGAAGCTGTCTGAAAAACAAAAAAAGCACCAGCCTATAGTCTCTCTCTTCCTATCATCCTACTTAACAAACACATAAGGATTTTCGGATAATTTTTCATGATTCTTCTTCCCACAAGACAAGCATAAATTAGTAGAAAACTTGTCCACCAGAAAGGATTCCATGCAATGATTCCGTTTCGCGCCAAGCTTACCGCTTCTTTTTATGCTTTATTATCGATCAGTTTTTGGGGAGTTTCCTTTGTTTCTGCGAAAGCTGTACTCGCAAAGCTCGATCCGTACTCCTTATTGGTGCTCCGCTTTGGCCTCGGAGCTTTGTTTTTGTTGCTCATTCTAATCCTTAATCGTTATCGTTTACGGATTTCGATTGGTTACATACCTCATTTGATTGTCCTAGGCATACTGGGTGTCTTTGTTCACCAAATGCTGCAGGCAACTGCTCTGTTAACCATCAATGCCTCGTCTGCAGGCTGGCTGATTTCGCTCGCTCCGATTTTCACTGTGGTCCTGTCGGTCTTATTTTTACATGAGAAGATGAATGCTAAAAAGGGATTGGGAATGATAATCGCGATTGTCGGTGTCTTTCTTGTCACAACAACAAGAAGCGGCCATTCCTTCGAGTTTGCGATGAACATCGGCTTTATCCTGATGATTCTTAGCACACTGAACTGGGCAATCTATTCCATCCTGTTAAAAAGGCTCTCCATCCCGTATCCTGCACTATTGGTGACATTTTACATGAGCCTGATTGGCTTTATGCTCACTCTCCCTTTTATCATCCGCAACAGAGGCTGGGAATCCGTGCACATGCTGACCCAGACGGAGTGGGCGCATCTTTTGTTCCTTGCGATTTTTGTGTCTGGCATTGGATACTGGTATTGGGGAAAGGCACTGGAAGTATTGGATGCTTCAAAAGTATCCATGTTCATCTATCTTGAGCCGCTTGTCACCCTGATTGCCGCCATCTTTCTTTTACATGAAAAATTTATCCTCATAAGTGCCATAGGCGGAATCATAATTATTATAGGAGTGGCCATTGTCAATGGTGGTCTTGCGCGTTTAGTGGCGATTGCTATTTTTAAAAAATGAAGAAGGTGGTAGTGCCCATGACTATAAATCCTCAGGCAAAAAATGTGTTAGATTCACTAATTGCTCCTTCTAAAGATGAGATGAAGGAAGCACTGGCGAAGCTCAATATGTCTGTTGATGAATTGAAGCCCTATCTCCAATCAGCTTCCGGCAAGCCTTATTACCGCAAACTCCTGTACAAAAGCGAGGATATAGAGCTTCTGGTGATGAACTGGTCAGATTTAGAATGCGCTCCACATGACCATGGCGATTCCCATGGCTGGATTCAGGTCCTTAACGGGACTTCCATCAATTCCGTTTACGAGGTCAAAAACAACAAACTGCCGAAAGAGCTTTTCAAAGAGTATCATCAGCAAGGACAACTCTTTTTCGCACCTAAGAAAGGCGTTCATAAAATGCAGGCAGACGATCCAGACGGGCTCGTCACTCTCCACCTCTATTCCCCGCCCATCAGCGAGATGAAAGTCTACGACCTGGAAAAATGCGCCGCCTGTGTGGTATCCGATGATTGCGGAGCCTGGTGGCCAGATGATCAGCGCCAGAAAATCAAAGAAATCCAGCTTAGTAAACAAGAAGACGGTTCTCATGCTTCATGAGAACCGTCTCTTAGACTTCTATCCGCGGAATTTCAAGGCCAAGCCCTTCAGGAAATTCCGTGCGAATTTATCGCCACATTCCCGATAGTTCTTATGCCCTTCTTTTCTTAAAATCGCACCAAGTTCGCCCTTGCTGACACGGACTCCCGCCAGGTCAAAAATCTCGAGCATATCCTCGCTCGTGAGCGCCAGGGCGATCTTCACTTTTTTCAAAAGCTGGTTATTCACTGCCTCCCCGGTTAGTGGCGGAGCACCAGTTTCTCCAGGACGCTTCCCTCTTTTAAAAGTGACCATGCCATTCAGGAACTGCTCCATCATCGCATTGTTGACTCTTATGTAGCCCTCTGGGACAATCTCCTCACCAAATTCATCTTCATCTACCCTCTGCAGCATCATACGGACATCGTCCTTCGTCACGTTCACACCGCCAAGCTTGAATATCTCTACCATATCAGTATCTTTAATATCCAGTCCGTACCGCAAGCGGATCATTATATCATTGTTAAGCATCAAAAATCCTCCTATAAAAAGCTGTACCTTTAGTATTCCCGATTAACTATTGCAGTCTAACATTAAATGTTAAAAATGCCTATAGTTTTCACCTTCTACAGCGACTGGAGGCAGTTCTTAGAGCGGGGAGCTGCAACAACTCATGAAGATTTCTGGCTTTTTCCAAAAAACCTGTTCACAGCAAAGGCTATCCCCAATGACAATACAGAAATCACCAATGGGATTGAGCTTGAATTCCCGAACTCGACCTGAGATGGCAAATCCGCCGCTTCCGATGGCATTTCAGGCATATAAAAAGCGGTCTTGAATTTCACCTCTCAAATTGCGAAAAAAAACGTCTACTTCACTTTTTTCACGATTCCCCCTCTGAATTTGTCTCAAAGAACCGTCTATCAATTACTACTCCCGAACCACCCTGCCTGTTTGCCAATTATTCCAACCTAAATACCATAACCCCTATTCCGAAAAACCCCAATAGGTGTTTTCCCTTATCCTTTTGCTACTCCCTGTCATAATTTGTTCAAGACTTTTTGACAGAATTGTGTGCACTAAAAGAATTGTGAGGTACGTCACACCTGCTTCGTGATATAAATGGTTTATTAATCTTATCAACACCCACTCAAAATTATTTGGAGGAATTAAAATGGCTCGCATAAATAAATGGAATCCTGAAGATGATGGTTTTTGGCAATCCGAAGGCAAAAAGCATGCCAAGCGAATTTATGGATTTCTGTCCCTTCCTTGATGCTCGCGTTCATAGTCTGGCAGATTTGGTCTGTAGTCGCAATACGCTTGAATGATATTGGCTTTAGTTTTACCGATCAGCAGCTTTTCACTTTGGCGGCAATGCCTGGTCTTGTTGGGGCAACATTGCGATTTGTGTATACCTTTGGCGTTGGAATGATGGGTGGCCGTAACTGGACGGTCCTGTCAACGGCTGTACTGGCGATTCCAGCAATCGGAATCGGTTTTGCAGTCCAGAATCCTGACACACCATATTCTGTGATGCTTTTACTCGCAGCACTTTCCGGCCTGGGTGGCGGTAACTTTTCAAGTTCTTCATCCAACATCAGCTTCTTTTTCCCGAAAAAAGCACGTGGAACCGCGCTCGGCATTAACGGTGGTTTAGGTAACATGGGTGTATCAGTCGTTCAATTCGTAACACCATTGATCATTACCACTGGAACTTTCGCTTTTATCGCTGGCGATGGACAGAAATTGTCTAACGGCCAGGAAGTATTTCTGCAAAACGCAGCATTCATCTGGCTTTTACCAATCGCGATTGTCACGATCGCAGCCTGGTTCGGAATGGATAACCTGCCTGGAACAAAGCAATCATTCTCTGATCAATTCGTCATTGTAAAAAGAAAGCACACTTGGATCATGACATGGCTTTACGTTGCAACGTTTGGTTCATTCATTGGTTACTCAGCGGCATTCCCGCTATTATTGAAATCACAGTTCCCTGAATACATCTCTTTAGCCTTCCTAGGTGCTTTCCTTGCTGCTGCATCACGTCCTGTCGGCGGTTGGCTTGCTGATAAGATGGGCGGAGCAAAGCTGACTTCCATTGTCTTGGTGGTAATGATGGCCGGGGCAGGAAGTGTCATCTTCTTCCTTGGCAACAAGCTATTCAGTGGCTTCCTGATTTCATTCCTGGTCCTGTTCATTGCTGCTGGAATCGGTTCTGGTTCAACATTCCAAATGATCCCTGGAATATTCGTTCCAAAAGAAGCAGCACCAGTGCTCGGTTTTACCGCAGCATTCGCAGCATACGGATCCTTCCTGATTCCAAAGCTGTTCGGCTGGTCCGTCAATATTTCCGGTGGTTATGTGCCGGCATTCTTCATCTTCATTGGCTTCTATGTACTGTCAATTATCTTAAACTGGTATTACTACCAGAGAAAAGAGTCTGTAGCGGTCCTTGAAGCTCAAAAGACAACAGCGTAACATCAAAAGCCTCGCCCGATTTAGTGGGGTGAGGTTTTCTACCAAATTTTTTTGTTTATTCTATAAGCGGCCTGGGTATTAAGAACTATACAGATAGAAAGAGAATGATTGTTATACCAAAAGGGGAGATTAAGTTGCTTACACTTTTTCTATTCCAGAGGGAACTAATTCAACTGAAAGATGAATATCAAACAAGTGCTAATACCATTATCAAAGCGCAAATTCTGAAGGATATCGCGCTCCTGACAGAAGCGATAAATGAAATGAAAGAGGCTTGGGAAGCAAGATGTTCCCTGAATTAAAAGAAACCGTATCGCACGGTTTCTTTTTTATGCTTCATTCAGATTCTTAAACGCCAATTGGTGCAGGCTTTCCGAACAAATATCCCTGAAATAGCTGATATCCTTTTTCCTTAAGCCACTTAAAATCTTCCTCCAACTCGATCCCCTCCGCAAGCGGCACGGAACCAAGCCTTCTCGCTTCGGCCAAAAAAGCGGAAGCTGTCTGTTGCTTTTGCGTATCCGTTGCAACTCCCTGGACATACTTCATATCCAATTTCATATAATGCGGCTGCAGATCTGACAGCAGCTCAAGTGTACTATATCCTTCGCCTACATCATCCAACGCATAACGGAAACCCTTCTCCTTGTAAAAAGCCAGGATCCTTTTCAGATGATCCGTGTCTTCCACATTTTCGGTTTCTACCACTTCAAATACAAGCCGATCCGGATTTACTCCCAGCCGATCTGCCAGCATGGTCGTCGATTTCAAACAAAACTCAGGTGAATAAATCGAAGTCGGGATGAAATTGATAAAAACCTTTTTGTCAGTAAAAGTAGCTGCCCTTACAGCCGCCATCCGGCAAATCCGGTCAAGAGCATACAATCGGTCTCTTTTCCTTGCCGCGCCGAAGATTTCACCAGGATAAATCATTGAGCCATCCTCACGGTAAAATCGTGCCAGCATCTCATACGCATAAATTTCGCCTTCAGCATCAAGGATTGGCTGAGCATGGCAGGTAACAAGCTCATTAAGGATTACCTCATCAATCCACTGGCTATCGAGGATTTCTTCTGCATTTGCGAGCGGCCGCCAATCCTCACCATCCAACCGGAAAAAGACATTCTCCGACTCCATATGATCGTGGCAAAAATCAAGGAAATCCCTCATTCCCGCTTCTTTTGCAACTAAAGTATCCCCATCAGCCCGAAGCAAATTACCGTTACGTTCCATATGGCGGACCACTTTAGGATAGATGAACAAATTCCGTTCTCCATCAACCTTGATCTCAAACTGCAAATTCCCGACAACGCACGCATTACAACTCATGTATTACAGCTTCCTCTCAAGTTAGTTAGTTATTACTATATCATTCTCCTATTAATAGGTAAAATGAACCAAGGTACAGGGAGCAGCATCAAAATAGGGGGAGAGGAATGTTCGAGTGTGTAGCACTCAGGTATAATGTAGTGGTTTTCCTAAATTCTATCTGTAAGGAGCCAATCATGTCATACATAAAACCAATCACCCCCCAACACGACCCCTGGGAAGCTTACCTTGATGTCGAACAATACGGCAAGCCTCAACTCACCAATATTGAATTCACAACAACGACCCTTTGCAATATGCGGTGCGAGCATTGCGCAGTCGGCTATACGCTGCAAACTAAGGATCCTGCTGCCCTTCCATTGGAGCTGCTTTTGCGCAGGCTGGACGAAATTCCAAAGTTACGATCTTTGAGCATTACCGGCGGCGAACCGATGCTTTCCCTTTCTTCGGTAAAAAATTACGTCGTTCCGATTTTGAAGTACGCTTCTGAACGAGGCGTCCGCACACAAATCAACTCCAATTTGACGATGGATCTTTCACGGTACGAGATGATCATCATATTTGGATGTGCTGCATATCTCCCATAACTGGGGCACCGTCGATGATTTCGTCGAAGGCGGATTCGCGATGATGGATAAGAAGCCTGATTACCAGCAGCGTGAAAAATATTTTACAAGAATGATCGAAAACAGCAGGGAGCTCGTAAAAGCGGGTGTCATGGTGTCGGCAGAAACGATGCTGAACAAGCGCACTTTGCCTTATCTTGAAAAAATCCACAGGCAAATCATCGATGAAATGCACTGCCAGAGACATGAGGTGCACCCAATGTACCCAAGCGATTTTGCCAGCAGCCTGGAATCCCTGACGCTTGAAGAAATACAGGGAGCCATCCATCATCTGCTCGATATCCGTGATGATGATGTGTGGATGTTGTTCGGGACGCTCCCGTTCTATGCATGCAGCAATAAGCTGGAGGACTTGAACCTGCTAAAACGTTTATATGCCAGCAAAAATGTGACAGTCAGGAACGACCCGGACGGCCGTTCGCGTCTCAATGTGAATATTTTCAATGGAGACATCATCGTCACCGATTTCGGCGATACTCCTCCGCTTGGCAATATTCAGGACACAAGGCTTGAAGATGCCTATCAAACATGGCAGGATTCTGAGATTGCCAGGGAATTAAACTGCCACTGCCCGGCTGTCTCCTGCTTAGGCCCGAATATACTGGTGAAAAACAGCTACTATCAGGAGACCGACTTCAGCAAGCTGCAGCATAATGTTTCCAGGTAACCATGAGTAAAAGGCCCGATCCCATTATTGGATCAGGCCTTTTCTTTCATATCATAAAACTTTCATTACTTCGGAAGCCGCCCGCTCTGCTGATTGAAGCGCCCCTTCAAGATGCCCTCCATGCCCTTGCGCTGTTTCTGTACCCGCAAAAATAATCCTCTTTTCCCACGTGCTCTTACCTGCCGGCAGGCCATAGTCAGGGAAGCTGGTCAACGGTTGTGCATCTTCCTCTACAGCTGTTTCTGGATCGCTCGCCCAATCTTTGTAAAGGAGAGCAGTGGGTTTTCCAGCTTGCGGGCCAAACAGTCTTGTCAATTGGTCAGTGACCAGTCTCAGAATATGTTCCTCTCCAAGTTCTTGACGCATTTTTGCCGGAAGCCCGAAAAAACCAAAAAGTGCACCATAACCTGTATCAGGTGAAGCATCATGTATTTCCTGCAGAGGACCGGCCCAGCTGGTGACCTGACCAGAAAGACCAGCCTCCCTCCAGAATGGCCAATCATAAATCGCAACCGCCTTAGCTTGTCCTGCCATCCATGTTGGCTTGTCTTTCAAGCTGGCCAAAAGTCCATCGGGGAGAGACGGTGAAAAAGCAATCCTTTCCACAACGATTCGAGGCGGCAATGCCAGGATTACAGCTGCGGCACGAATGCTTTTCTTTTTCCCATCCGTTTGTTCTGCTTCTATTATAACTTCTTCAGTTCCTGCCAGTTGGATTGCGTTAACTTGTGTATCCAGTTCGACTGTCTCCGGCGGAAGTGAGGATGCAAGGGCATCAGTAAGGGACTGAATGCCACCTACCAGCCGCATCGACCTCTCAACTGCGCCTTCTGGAATAATATGCCGCTGTACCTGCCCAGTTTGCGATTGCTCAAAAAGCATCGCTCCTGCTGTATGCTGTTCAATGGTGGGCAATCCCAGGTCTTCCACCAATTTGATGATGGCAGGCTCGTGATTCGGCCAGAACCATGTCGGGCCCAAATCAAACCGGCCAAGCTCCGGCCTGTCTTTGGCCGCCATGCTCAAAACCCTGCCCCCAAGCCGGCTGCGCGCTCCAGGACCCTGCAGCTTATGCCTTTTGATTGTAGCAAAGAGGCAGCACGAAGACCTGATAGGCCAGCCCCTACAATCACAACCGGTTCCTTCATTCTAATTTCCTCCTTCATTATCACTTCGTTTACAGGGTCAGGCCTGATCTAGACATTTTTTCCTATCCAGAAACAAGCTAGGTTATCATGCTTAAAGTTCAATCTGTTTAATAACTCTCGCTGGATTGCCGCCAACGACAACGTTGTCCGGCACATCTTCGTAACAACTGCCCCTGATGCGATTACGACATTGTCTCCGACTGTTACTCCCGGGTTGATGACCGCACTCCCGCCAATCCAGACATTGTTTCCAAATGTAATCGGTTTGGCATATTCCCTTCCTGAATTCCGTTCAGTTGGATTAAGTGGATGTGTCGCAGTATAGATATGTACGCCCGGTGCAAGCATGCAATTGTCGCCAAATCGGACTTCACAAACATCGAGGATTGTACAATCGAAATTGGCAAAAAAGTTTTCTCCTACATGGGTGTTATATCCGTAATCAAAACGGATATTCGGCTCCATCACCACGGTTTCCCCTGTTGAGCCTAGTAATTCTTTTAATATCTTTGTCCGTTTTTCGCCTTCTGTTTCTACTGTCTGATTATAGATTCTAACTTTGCGTCTGGCTTCCTCACGCTCTTTTACCAATACTGGGTCAGCAGGATTGTACATTTCCCCGGCCAACATCTTCTCTTTTTCCGTTTTCATGTTAATGACCTACTTTCAACCAGGATTATTATGCGGTCGGGCATCGCCCTTCATTTTAATCATCGACTTATAATTTCTTTCTCGTTTTGAAGGGATAAGCAGAAACAGCGCACCTCCTTATGAGTGCGCTGAAAAACCGTTTTTATTTTAATCACTTGAATTTTAATATAATTTTTGTGAATTGATAAAAGTCGACTAGGTGTTCTTCAACAATTTTCTGGAGGATTAATAGATTGAGTTCTTGATAATCATGAAATGCTATATTGCGAAAGCCAACCATTGATTTCATCTTTGTTGAAAGTTCAGAGGAAATAATTCCTTCTATTTCAAGGAGAGAAAAGGCATCACGGCTGCTCTGGGGCAATCCAAGCTTTTTTTCTGCAATGGTGTGCATAGCCAAATCAATACTGGCTTCACATGCACGCTGCAGGTTTAATATGACGGAGTCTGCTTGGTATAGTTTTTAAGGTTATCAGGATTGTTCTGGTATTCTTCATTGATCCGTTTTATACATCGTTCGATGATACTGATTTTATTTAGAATGACGTCACTGTTCATAAATAGACCCGCTTTCATTGATCTTATTCAGGATTTCTGAACGCTCTTCATTCAGCTTTGTAAACATTTTCAATGTCTTAATCTCGAATTGCGCTTTCCTTTTAATGTCTGTACAGTATATCGTTTTCCCAGTCTGTACAATTTGCGCCTGAAAAACAGTGCTCGCCTTGTTAAGATCAATGAGATCGATATCTCTATTTAATTTATCTGCCAACTCCTGGCTAGCATGAATAAATCATAATTATCAAAAGCGGTATCACTCAAGAAGGCAATATCAATATCACTGTCTTTCCGGTCATTACCATTTGCTGTTGAACCAAATAATACAATCCAAAAAGGAGCAATCTTTTCAATCAAATAATCAATGACCTTTGAATTCAGATTTTCTTCCAATCCGATACCCTCCTCACCTTATAACCGTCACCATAATTTTATCATACTTCAATCCAGTCCGGATTTACGTAGCGAACCGTAATGTTATCAATAATATCGCCATAATCTGTTTTTTTGAAAAGCTGCCAAATGAACATTCTTCTCCTAAAGTTCATCAAACCCATTTTCAGCGGATGTCTTGGTGTACTGTCTTGATTTTTGCTCAAAGAAATCAGTCTTGCCAAGGTCTACTTCCTGATAGGCAATGATCCATCTTAATGGATTGGTTCGATGTCCTTCGAAGGGCGCATTGAAGCCTAATTGTTCTGCACGTTTGTTTGCCATGAACTTGATATAGGCTTCCACGTCCGACATGAGCAGGCCAACGACTTCGTTGCCAATGATATAATCCGCCCACTCAATCTCCAATCGCGCCGCTTCCTGGAATGCTGCCGTTCCAAATTCTCTCAGTGATTCTGTGTCGTACTCGGGATTTTCACGGAGAATCTCTTTGAATATCTTTTCGAATAACCCCACATGCAGTTGTTCGTCACGGTTGATGTAGTTAATCATCGTGCTGGTGCCGACCATTTTCTGATTTCGGGCCAGATTATAAAAGAAGGCGAAGCCCGAGTAAAAAAACAGGCCTTCAAGGATGACGTCATAGACAATTGAATGCAATAGATTTTCGATGCTTGGATTTTCCGCGAACCCTTTATAGCCGTCGGTTATAAACTCATTCCGCTTGCGCAGGATAGGTTCTGTCCTCCAATAGTCGAACACTTCCTCCTGCTTCGACTTGGAAACGATGCTTGACAGCACATAGCTGTAGGAATGGTTATGGATCACTTCCTGCTGAGCCAAAATGATCATCAGCGCATTTAAGCTGGAGTCGGTGAGATAATCGGCAACTTTGCGGCATAGTCCGTCTGAATGCTGTCAAGGAGTGCAAGCAGCCCGATGATTTTCAAAAAGGCATCCTTTTCTTTTTCGGTAAGCATCGAAAATTGCTTAATATCCTTTGACATATTGATCTCAAAAGGAGTCCAGAAATTCCCCAGCATCCTCTTGTATTTCGGATACGCCCAAGGAAAACGGACATCATCCCAGTTTAATATGTTTGAGCTGCGGCCATTAATAATGCCAGTCGAAGCATTGGGAGCTTCAACGTCTACAAGAGTTCTTTTCTTCAATTGTGTCATTGTTTTCCGTCCTTCCCTCTTAACTATGGCAGCTTTCACATTCGTCAAACTCACTGCTCGATGTGGAGCGGACATAATACGTCGTTTTCAGTCCGGACTTCCAGGCATCCATATGCAAATCCAGCAGCGCTTTTGCCTTAATGTTGTTGGTCACGTAAAAATTAAACGAAATGGATTGGTCGATATGGCGCTGTCGACGGGCATTCTGCCTGATGCTCCAATGCTGGTCAATGTTATAGGCTGTCTTATAGAACCACATCGTTTCGGCTGATAGGTCTGGTGCGGTAACCGGAATTTTATAATCCTTCTTCTCCTCGGAATATTCTAGCCTGAAAATCGGATCAACGCTTGCCGTCGAACCTGCTAGAATTGCGGTCGAGGAGTTTGGCGCTACGGCCATCAGGTACCCGTTTCTGATTCCGTTCTGCTTCACTTCCTCTGCGAGGTTGTCCCATCTTTCGCCATTGTACTGTCTCTTTTCGAAAAACTGTCCAGTACACCAGTCGGAACCTTCGAAATAAGGATATGCCCCTTTTTCTTTTGCCAGCTCGAGGCTAGCATTGATGGTTAAAAAGGCGATAGTTTCATAGAGAGCATCACAATACTCGACCGCCTCTTCACTTTCCCATTTGATACCTTTCAGAGCCAGAAGATGATGCCAGCCGAATGTTCCCAGTCCGACACCTCTGTAGTTTTTGTTGGTTATCTGGGCCTGGAGGACAGGAATTTCATTGATATCGATGACGTTATCCAACATCCTGACCTGGATATTGATCACCCTCTCAAGGACATCATCCATCACACTTTTTGCTAAAGAGATCGATGATAAATTGCAGACGACAAAGTCACCCGGCTTTTTATAGATTAAAATCTTTCCGTCCTGCACTGTTTCCTCTTCAAGAAGGGTAGGGCTCATATTCTGTGTGATCTCTGTACAGAGATTGCTGCAGTAAATCATCTTTATGATGGTTGGCATTCAACCTGTTAACCTGGTCCCTGTAAAACATGTACGGTGTTCCGGTTTCAAGCTGAGAAATCATGATCGATTTAAAGATTTCAATGGCAGGAACCAGCTCATGTGACAAATCAGGATGATTTACACAGGCCCAATATTTTTCACGGAAGGAGCCTGCCCCCTTTTCCTCGTCGAAATAATCTTCGAGGGAAAAACCCATGACGCTTCTTACTTCATGAGGATCGAACAGATACCAGTCGCCTCGTTTTTCGACCTGTTCCATAAATAAATCGGGGATGCATATGCCTGTAAACAAATCATGCGTCCGCTGGCGCTCGTCACCATTGTTCAGTTTGGCATCAAGGAAAGGGAAGATATCTTTATGCCACACATCGAGGTACACGGCAATCGCGCCCTGGCGCTGGCCTAATTGATCAACCGAAACGGCGGTGTTATTCAGCTGCTTCATCCAGGGGATGACTCCGGAACTGACCCCTTTAAAACCCTTGATATCACTGCCGCGGCTTCTGATTTTACCAAGATAGACACCAATGCCGCCGCCGTTTTTGCTTAAGGTGGAAATATCGGTGTTTGAATCATAGATGCTTCTCAAATCGTCTGCTATCGTATCAATAAAGCAGCTCGATAACTGGCCGTAGCTTTTGCCTGCATTTGCGAGTGTCGGTGTGGCCACGGTCATGTATAAGTTCGAAAGCGCCAGTATGCCTCTTCCACTAATTGAAGCCGTTTTTCCTTTGGTTCTTCAGCCAGCAATGTCATGGCAATCATCATGAGCCGCTCCTGTGGCAGTTCGGCAAAATCGCCATTTTGTGTACGTGCGAGATATCTTTCTGCCATGGTTAAAAGTCCTATATATGTAAACAGCTTGTCTCTTTCTGGATCAATGACTTTTTCCAGGTAATCTATTTCTTCACGGGAGTAGGATGTTAAGACTTTACTGTCATAAATCCCAATTTCTATTAAGCTATTGATCAATTCGTAGAACGAACCGTAACCAGCTTCACCCCTAAAATCGGAACTCAGCATGTACAATTTTTTCAGGTAAAGCCGGGCTGCTGCATACGTCCAGTCAGGTTCATTCCGGTCGATCCGTTCCACTGCGGTCAAAATCAGCATGTTTTCAATCTGGTTCTCTTTCATCTTCTTCACTTCCAGTGCTTGGTCCACCTTCTCTTTGAACGATTGAAAATCTAGTTTAGGAAACGACCGCTCTAATTCCGCAATCAGTTTTGCTACTTGTTCATCCTTTACTTGAATCCCCATCGAGTATCCCTCCAACTTGATTACTTTTTCTCATCTCCAGCCTGCGCTGCCTTCTCATATCGCAGTGTTGAACATCTGCCGTTCTTCCTCATTTTCTGGAATGACTTTTGCGACTGGCACCGGTTTACCATTGTCATCCTTTGCAACCATGGTAAGAATCGAGGTGGTAGTCAGCGTTTTCTTGCTAGTTTTCAAGTTTTCGCTTTCCACTTTCACGAACACTTCCATCGACGTCCTGCCTGTTGAAATGATGACCGCTTCAAGTGTTAAAATATCGCCCACTACAGCGGAAGACAGAAAGTTAACCGAGTCAATCGAAGCGGTGACAACAGCCTTTCTGCTGTGTTTCATTGCAGCAATTGCAGCTATTTCATCAATATAGCTCAGCACAGTTCCGCCAAAAATCGTTCCAAGATGGTTTGTATCAGGAGGCAACACCAGACGGTTCTGGCATGTCCTTGATACATTTGCTGATAATCCTTCCATTCCTGACTCCTCTCTGAAACCTCCATGAAAAATAAGAAAAACCCATCTCGAAAGATGGGTTTAAGTAACGTTGATGTATTAACAGCTCATATGAAACGGCAAAAAACAGCATGAGTCTATCAATTTATCCCCGTATACCTTCCCTATTCCCGAAGAAGATAACACGAATAAATATGGCAGGTCTCCTGACTTGTGCTTCACCCTACTTTAAGGCCTTCCCATCTATTTTTTAGACAGTGGTTCATCCTTATTTCGTCAGCACTTACAGTTGCGGGAACAGTTCTGGATTCTCACCAGATTCCCTATTAAGTCTTGTTCAGACACCATACTTACCGGTAATTTCAATATTTAGTTATAAAACTATTCATCCAACACAATATATCGTGTTATGAATTGATAGTAAATCATCTTGACAGCTTTTTCAACTATTTTTCATTTTAAAAGGAGAGTCGTTGCTGGCCCCCTCCTTCCAGTTGATTTGGTCGATATACTGCGAAAAGTGGTCGATATATCTTAAAATGTGGTCGATAAAATCAAAAATCCGCTGATATATTTAAAAATGTGGTCGATAAATTTTATTTTTCGCCAATAAATTGAAAGGAGTACAAATGGAACCTCGTTAAAGGAATCATTTCCTGTTTCAAAATGACTAGTATCCGCTTCTCTTAAACCGGATAATACTCCCCGGTCTTTGGATTGGCAATATAAGCATGGACAGGTATTGTTTTAGGAATTAATGGGTGGCCTTTTATTAAGTCTTTATTCTTCTTTATGACATCCTCAATACTTTGTGGTCCTGTCAGCCAACTGATTACGTCACGCTCCACTACATCAATGTAGTTAATAGTCTTGAGTATTTCTCCTGAAACTCCATGTTCCTTTATTTTATCTGACATATTTAGTTTGACTTCTTTACTTTCCATTTCACCGATTATATAGATTTCATCGACCATTTCATTATAGACCGCTAGAATGATATTTCGAATTAAGCAGCCATAGGCTGAGTAATGACTGCCCCAAAACTGTTAAGAATCATCATATCTTTATTCTTTTTATTTGTTATGACTTCAAATAAAGGATAAATCTCCTGATTGACACCTGTAATGATCATTGTTTTTTTCGTTGCTGAACTTTTTATTGTTGACATGAAAATCTCTCCTTTACTGTATCCATTTTGCGATTTCATAATAAGCAGGTATTCCAATGATCAAATTAAATGGAAAAGTGACTCCTAAAGATAAACCCAAGTATATGGATGGATTTGCTTCTGGCACTGAAGTTTTGAGGGCAGCGGGTGCAGCAATGTATGAAGCACTTCCAGCCAATACTCCCATTAATGTAACTCCCCCTAAAGATAAGCCAACAATATCCCCTACGAGAACGCCTAAACTGCCAAATAAAAGGGGAGTAAACAAACCAAATACGAGCAATTTCACTCCGTGTTTTTTTACCTCTGCCAGCCGTTTTCCCGCAATCAATCCCATATTTAAAAGGAAAAGAATCAATACACTGCTGTATAAGTCAATAAATAAAGGTTTTACCATTGGGACTGCACTTTCCCCAAGCGCCCAGCCTATTAACAGGCTGCCAACAAGGAGCAAAACACTTTTACCAAAAATGCTTTCCCTTAGCACTTCTTTATCTATTAAGTTTGAAGATACAGGAATAAAGCCTAAATTTCGGGTGGAATAAACCGGAAGATTTTTTCTGCTCTCTGCTATTTTTAATAACAGTAAAGAGACTAAAATTGCGGGACTCTCCATTAAAACAACCAAAGCATTCATAAACCCTTCATAAGATGTACCGCTCTCATCAAGAAATGTAATGGCAGCTCCATAGGTAACTATACTGATGGACCCATAAGTGGCTGCTAACCCTATAGAGTTTTTAAGATCCAATTTTATTACTCTCATGAGACCCAGCGTAATAACAGGAATGATTATTCCTAAAAACAATGCTCCAGGATGGGTGCCAGTACAGATCCAATTGAGTAATGCGAAAGTTCAATACCTCCTTTTATTCCAATGGCAATTAATAAGTAAATGCTTAGGCCCTCGCTTAAACCATTGGGAAACTTCAAATCTGATTTAACGATTGCCGCAATAATGCCTAACACAAAGAACAACACAACGGGTGATAATAAATTTTGAAGTATTATTTCATTCATTCAGCTGCCTCCTTTTTATTTTTCCAATAAAAAAACCGACAATTCCAGAGTTCAAGCGGTTAGACCGCTGATCTGCAATGTCGGTTTATCTTTAACTGGCACCATGCTGTCAAAGATCTCCCTCTATTATCATAAAAACTTTTTCTCAAGGTCGTTATATAATTTAAATACCATTACGCGTTCTCCCGTCCGAGAACTTATGTCAGTATGAAAACTTTTCACTTGTTCCCCGCTGTTAGCAAATATAATTTCTTTTAGGCTCTCTAGGCCTGATTCCACTAATTCCGAACGCGTTTTCTTTACTGTTAACATTCCCTCTTTTGTTTCACAAACGGAATATTCAGCTGGTGTCAGGACCCCTTGCAAACTCACGATGACCATATTCCGCAATATATCTGTCTTAACGGAAACAGAGCCACGTCCAAGATAGTCCTTTTCCCATTGAGTTATCGCCTTGCTAATATCAGACTCCACAGATCCTTTCGACTTGTTCATATAATCCCCCCTAAACAAAAATCGATCTATTCCTCAAGCTAAACTTCTAGTTTAAGGAATACATCGATTTACTTATTATCAACTTTATTATATTTAATAAAATGCTTTTTCATCCGGCCAAATAAATATATTTAACCGACATGCTAAAGCTTACTAGTGTAAATAAAGTTAATGAAAATCTCTCGATTGATTTATTAAATTAACAAAATGTTACCATATAACTTGCAAAATATCAATACTAGACCAATTGAAAAAAAACGGTTAGCGAAGACAAGAGGTACGTCACTTACAGACTGGTAAAGGATTGTAAGCCAGATCCCTTTTCTAATAAGCGGTGGATTGTATACAAGACCCATTTTTTTATTAACCCAATGCATAAGGAAGCAGGAACATGATGAGTTCCTGCTTCCCATGCATATGAATACTGGCCAGATTGGCGGTCAACTTTAGTCCGGTCATATTATGATGCTTTTTTGATTTCGATGACTTTTCCTTCATTGCGCCATTTCTTAAATTCTACTGCAGACGTAAATAGGACGTCAGTCGAGGAGTTAAGGCTGTCTCAAAAGAATCCTGTAAAACACCGATGATGAAACCTACTGCAACTACCTGCATGGCTACATCATGCGGGATGCCGAACAAGCTGGATGCGAGAGGAATCAGCAGCAGTGAACCGCCGGCAACACCTGAAGCACCCGCAGCACTGATGGCAGCCATAACACTTAGAATAATCGCAGTAGGAATGTCAACCTGAATGCCAAGTGTATGAACGGCAGCCATTGTCATAACAGTAATCGTCACGGCGGCTCCAGCCATATTGATGGTTGCGCCTAATGGAATGGAAACAGAATATGAATCCTTGTCCAAGCCTAAATCTTCACATATTTTAATATTAACAGGGATGTTGGAAGCTGAACTGCGTGTAAAGAATGCTGTAATACCACTTTCCTTCAAACATTTGAAGACAAGCGGATATGGGTTTTGCCTTATTTGAGTGAATACGATGAGCGGATTGACTACAAAGGCCACAACAAGCATGACGCCAATCAGAACGCCAAGCAGTTTTCCATAGCCAAGCAAAGAGCTAAGTCCGTTCGTTGTAATAGATTCAAATACAAGTCCCATGATGCCAAGTGGAGCGAATTTTATCACCCAAGTGACGATCTTGGACATTGCATCGGATAAATTTCCAATCACTGTTTTTGTTGAATCAGAAGCATTCTTCAGAGCAAGGCCGACTAAGACAGCCCAGGCTAAAATACCGATATAATTAGCATTCATAATAGCATTAACAGGATTATCAACAATGTTAAGCAATACGGTCTTAAGAACCTCAATTACACTTCCCGGAGGTGTAAGACCATCAGCGCCAGCGGTCAGTTTCAAGCTAACCGGGAACAAAAAGCTGGCAACGACCGCAATAAGTCCGGCAGCAAATGTTCCTAGAAGATATAAAGAAATAATCGTTTTCATGTTTGTTTTCTGTCCGCGTTTATGCTGGGCAATCGCCGACATAACCAGGAATAGTACCAATACAGGAGCAACCGCCTTCAAGGCACTTACAAATAAAGATCCAAAAATAGCAACCGGCTTTGCAACTTCCGGGATGGTTAAAGCAAGGATAATACCAATTAACAAACCCGCAATGATCTGTTTTACCAGGCTTACTTGATTCCACTTCTTCAGTAAATCTTTCATAAGTCATCTCCCTACGTGTAAGTTCTCTTGAATTCAGCGCTGTTTTTTCACGAGGTCAGCAAAATCTATCAACTAATGTCCTCGCTAAAAACACAATTGTTCGTGTACTATGTATTATAGATGCTGAAAAATTATATTACAATATAAAGATAGGAATATATATAAAATTTCAATTATCTAAATACTCATTTATCATACCTTAAAATGAATCCAACTGTTAATAGATAATTCTTCCCAAGAAAGGTCACTTTTTTAGAAGAATAGACTGATTTTTTTGCTATACAAGGGCTCTCCTTTTACCCGAATGAAGAATATGGCACTTTCGGGTAATGCAGGGGCTCTCCTTTTACCCAAATGAAGAATATGACGCACTTTCGGGTAATGCAGGGGCTTCACTTTCACCTAAATGGAGATCGCACTATTTTTCCGGAAACTCTCATGACAGAAAAAATAGCAGACCATTATCTCTCGGTCTGCTATCTCATAAACTTTCTATTTAACGTGTGCGTGCCAATTCCGAAGTCTCACGAGCCTGTTCACTAAGATCAAAACGGTCCGCATTCATGACCTTGACCCATGCAGAAATAAAATCGCGCACAAACTTTTCTTTGTTATCGTCCTGAGCATAAACCTCTGCAATCGCACGCAGCTGTGAGTTTGAACCGAATACCAGATCGACTCTGGTGGCTGTACGCACAACGTCACCTGTCTTTCGGTCGCGTCCCTCATATACAACACCGTCTGCAGGTCTCCACTCTACCCCCATATCCAGCAGGTTTACAAAGAAGTCATTCGTCAGTGTGCCGACTGAATCAGTAAATACACCGTGTTTTGTACCGCCATGGTTCGTACCAAGGACTCGCATTCCGCCAATCAGGGCGGTCATTTCAGGTGCGCTGAGATTCAACAGCTGTGCCTTGTCCAGCAAAAGCTCTTCCGGACTCACGCCATATTGTTTCTTCTGATAGTTACGGAAGCCATCGGCATAAGGCTCAAGCACCGCAAAGCCTTCCACATCTGTTTGCTCTTCCGTTGCATCTCCACGTCCAGGAGCAAACGGAACGGTTACATCAAAGCCTGCATCTCGCGCGGCCTTCTCAACCGCAGCACTGCCACCAAGGACAATCAGATCGGCAAGACTGACTTTCTGGTCCAGTTGACTTTGAATGTCTTCCAGTGCACTTAGCACCTTTGAAAGCTGTTCGGGCTGATTCACTTCCCAATCCTTCTGCGGTGCCAGGCGGATACGGGCACCATTCGCTCCGCCACGGAAGTCCGAGCCGCGGAATGTACTTGCTGAAGCCCAGGCAGTCGTCACCAACTCGCTGATAGTAAGCCCGGAGTCCAGGATCATAACTTTTATCTTTTCTGCTTCTTCAGCCGTCAATTCATAATCAACCGCTGGAACAGGGTCCTGCCAGACAAAATCATCTTCCGGAACTTCGGGACCTTTGTATCTTGTTTTAGGGCCCATGTCTCGATGCAATAATTTAAACCATGCACGCGCAAATGCATCGGCAAACTCATCTGGATTCTGATGGAATCGGCGGGAGATTTTTTCGTAATCCGGATCGTGGCGCAAAGCAATATCAGTTGTGAGCATCATGGTTGGAACTTTTACAGAAGGGTCTTCCGCATCAGGTGCGAGGTCCTTCTCAGCAGGATCCACAGCCAGCCACTGATAGGCACCTGACGGACTCTTCGTCAGCCACCATTCGTAGCCGAACAATAAATCAAAGTATCCATTGTCCCACTGCGTTGGATTTGCCGTCCAGGCTCCTTCAAGACCGCTAGTGATGGTATCACGTCCCTTGCCGTTGCCGTATGCATTTTTCCAGCCTAAGCCCATTTCTTCGATAGGAGCAGCTTCAGGCTCTGGACCAACTTTAGCTGCGTCCCCTGCACCGTGGGCTTTTCCAAAAGTATGACCGCCAGCGATCAAGCTACTGTTTCTTCATCATTCATGCCCATCCTCGCAAAAGTTTCGCGAATGTCACTAGCCGCTGCAAGTGGATCCGGTTTGCCATTCGGGCCTTCTGGGTTCACATAAATCAGACCCATTTGAACGGCAGCAAGCGGATTCTCAAGCTCCCGGTCACCAGTATACCGTTTGTCGCCAAGCCATTCAGATTCAACACCCCAGTAAGTGTCTTCTTCCGGATGCCATATATCCGGCCTTCCTGCGCCAAAGCCGATTGTCTTGCCGCCCATCGACTCAATGGCAACATTGCCTGCCAGCAGGATCAAGTCAGCCCAGGAAATCTTGTTGCCATACTTTTGCTTAAGCGGCCATAGCAGTCTGCGCGCTTTATCAAGGTTTCCGTTATCAGGCCAGCTGTTCAGCGGCGCAAAGCGTTGTGAACCCGTTCCTCCGCCTCCACGGCCATCACCAATACGATATGTGCCTGCTGAGTGCCAGGCCATACGAATGAACAATGGCCCATAATGTCCATAGTCAGCCGGCCACCAATCCTGGCTGGTCGTCATAAGATCATGCAAGTCCTGTTTCAGAGCATCATAGTCCAGCTTTTGGAATTCTTCATTATAATTAAAATCTTCTCCCATAGGATTGGATTTTCGGTCATGCTGATGGAGAATATTCAATTGTAACTGGTTCGGCCACCAGTCCCGATTCGTCGTCCCACTCGTTTTATGGCTAGTAGCACCCCCGTGCATCACCGGGCATTTTCCAACCTTTGCAGTATCCTTGTCCATTATCTTTCCCCTTTCATTAAGCTAAAAATGAATGAAACTTACATCATTAATAACTATGAAAGTGACAAGGGATTTAGTATCTATAATTGGAATATTTTATGTTTTGAAGCGGCTGAGGATGGAATTGGGGGGAATAAGGTTGGATTTAAATGAAAGACTACTAGCCAAAATAAACTTCTACACTTTTTTCTTTCTGTGCCGTTTCCAAGCAGTTTTGGATAAAGAGGAAGATTTGCTTTTGATCCCAGGATGTACAATCACTTTCCGACGGTGCAGCAGTTTTAAAGAATTTTTTATAGCCCTTCATAGCCTTTTCAACTTGTTGCAGCGAAAAGACCGAACTCTTACCTGACCCACTGACTCCAGCATAGAACTGATAGGCATCAAGTAAACGGTACAGCAGGAGGGCATTATGGTTCCCCATGCTAAAGCGCGCATAAGCAATTTCTTCCCTTGCTTTATTCAATCCATAAATATCGTGACCCATTTAATATTCCTCCTTCAAGCTTAAATTAGAAATATTAGAAAAGCTGATAAGTAGTTTTACATGGCTTACCACTCCTTTCACGTTTGCATTTAGGGAATTATTATAGAAAAAATTGAGAAAGTAAAAGATGGTTTCATGAGGATCTAGGGATTCAGTTAGGAAAGATGCATCATTTACGGGGGTTACATGAGAAGGTTCAAGAAAGATCGTTCACTTATTGAAAAAATAATACCATACATAGTATTGATTTAATTTAAGGAATTTTAAAAATTATTAACGATTCTGTGAACGCTTTCCCTTTTTTAAAAAAAGGCTGGAATGATTGCAGTCCCAAAACCGCCTTCACGCCAGCCGATTAATGTTTTATAGTAATTCAATTTAACGCCTACTTCAATTTCACCTAAATTTCATGTTCTCCATCAGTACCCTGTGACGCAAATCGCTCAAGCAATTCACGTACTTCGTCTGTTGACTTCGTGTTCATTAATTGATTTCTTAATCCACTCGCCCCGGGGAATCCTTTGACATAGATTTTGAAAAAGCGATGAAGAGCCGTGAACGGCCGCAGCTCTAATTGTGAATATTGATCATGGAGATCCATATGCAATTTTAAGAGATCGAGCAATTCGTCACTGCTATGTTCCTTCTTCTCCTTTTCAAAGGCAAATGGATTATGGAAAATGCCTCGCCCAATCATAACCCCATCAACACCATATTGCTCAACCAACTCTAAGCCAGTCTGCCGGTCAGGTATATCCCCATTGATCGTCAGTAGGGTATCCGGCGCCACCTCATCACGAAGCTTTTTAATCTCCGGGATCAGCTCCCAATGTGCAGGCACTTTGCTCATTTCATCCCTTGTACGCAGATGAATCGAAAGATTAGCAATGTCTTGTTCCAGAATGTGTTTCAGCCAGCTCTTCCATTCGTTTACTTCTGAGAAACCAAGCCTTGTCTTAACACTTACGGGCAATCCTCCTGCTTTTGCCGCCTGGATTAGTTCAGCTGCCACATCCGGACGACAAATCAGTCCGCTTCCCTTCCCGTTCTGCACCACATTGGGCACCGGACAGCCCATATTGATATCCAGACCTTCAAAACCCATTTCTGCCATACCAATACTCATTTGCCTAAAGTTTTCAGGCTTGTCTCCCCATATATGAGCGACAATTGGCTGTTCATCCTCTGTAAAAGTCAAACGTCCCCGCACACTCTTTATCCCATCCGGGTGACAATAGCTCTCCGAGTTCGTAAACTCGGTAAAAAACACATCCGGTCTCGCTGCTTCAGTCACCACATGGCGAAAAACAACATCCGTCACTTCTTCCATTGGTGCCAATATAAAAAATGGTCGTGGTAAATCACGCCAGAAATTTTCTTTCATACCTTGATTCAAATCCTCTCATCATGGACACCAGGCCAACCCCTGATTCCCAAAATTAAAAAGCAGAATATCCCTGCTCCATTTACACTTATACCATGTTTAAGCACTTTTTATCAAACTAATGAAAATGGTAATTTTAAATTCACAATCACTTTATATAAAATAGCAATCCACTGGCAGAGTTAAAATAATATTTGCAAAAAAATAAAAAGTAAAGTGGAAGAACGCAGAATTACATTGATTTTTTCACAAAAAGACCCCGAAGAAAAATCCGGGGTCGGACTGGCAAAAGTTTAATTTCGGGTGTTACACATTTAAATCGAGTCGTACCACACACTCGACAGATGTGGACTGTAATTGAGAACACAATGGCGTTGGTGATTTTACCACTAGCG
>NZ_BAUW01000065.1 GCF_000517385.1 Mesobacillus boroniphilus JCM 21738
CTTGCGCTTTTTGTTCTTTGATTATAAGTCAGTGCGTTGATGCCATTTTCTAAGAGGACAACTCCGTTAGATTCAAGATCCACTGAAGTAATTCATACATCTGTTTCCTCTTCATATATTTTATATAAGGGCTAATTAATGCCAAAGCGAAATCCGGAGGGATCTGTATGGTTAAAGTGACAGAATTTCAAGTTAAGGATGTTGTGAATGTCTCGGATGGAAAAAGGCTTGGTAATATAGAGGATTTTGAAATCAATTTAAATACCGGTAAAATCGAAGCTGTTGTGATTGGGAGTTCAGGTAAGGTGCTTGGATTCTTCGGAAAGGAAGATGAGGTTGTGATTCCGTGGACAAATATCCTGAAAATAGGTGAAGATGTCATTTTAGTCCGGTATAAAGACAGCGGGGGATATCTGCAGCATAAGGATAGTGAGGAGTAACATACTGTTGTTTTGCGGCTTGTATGTGATAAACTAGACAAAAAAAACGTGTGAGGTATAAGTAATGGAGCCATTCATCTTAGAAAGCCAGGAATATTTTAAAATTAAAGAGTGGATGGAGCGTTATCCTGGACTTGAAGCTGGATTCACGACAAAGAATGGCGGTGTGAGCAAGCAGGATGCATTTTCTGGTTTGAATTTCGGTTTTCATGTAGGAGACGAGCAGAATGCTGTTTGCGAAAATCGTCTCCTGCTGGCCGATAAGATCGAATTTCCTCTTTCCAGCTGGGTTGGAGCGGAACAAACTCATGATATCAGCATTGCCAAAATCGGAAAATCAGATCAAGGAAGAGGCTCAACGACCTATGATACTTCCTTTTCAGGAACGGATGGCTTTTTGACAGATGAGCAAGGAATTCTGCTGACACTTTGTTTTGCAGACTGTGTCCCTCTTTATTTTATGGAACCGGAGACAAGGATGATTGGAGTCGCTCATGCAGGCTGGAAAGGCACTGTTCAGGGAATTGCAGCCGAGATGGTCCGCAAATTTCAGCAAAATGGCGCAAAAACAGAAAAAATTTCTGCCATTATTGGCCCATCAATATGCAAAAAATGTTATATTGTTGATGAGAGAGTCATCAACTTAGTGAAAAATTTACTAGATGGTGTCGATATATTACCATATAATCAAATTAGTGAGGGCCAATATTCTCTCGATTTACAGGAATTAAACCGTCAGATCCTGTTAAAGACAGGGGTAAAAGGCGGGAATATACATGTAACCGATTTTTGCACTAGCTGCCATAGTGAGCATTTCTATTCCCATAGACGGGATAAGGGTAATGCAGGACGAATGATGGCTTATATCGGCTGGAAGGAGGATAGCCATCCATAATGAAAGTCAGGGAAAATCTGGAGGTTATCCAGAATCAAATAGCAGATGCCTGTAAAAAAACCGGGCGTAATCCAGAAGAGATCAAGATCATTGCGGTTACTAAATATGTTTCACCAGAACGGGCGCAGGAAGCCATTGAAGCTGGTGTCACCCATCTTGGTGAAAATAGGGATGAAGGTCTGCTTCACAAAATTGGCCAATTAGGGGACAAGCCGGTCTGGCATTTTATCGGGACGCTGCAAACGAGAAAAGTGAAAAGCATCATTGAGCATGTTACATATATCCATTCATTGGACAGGCTTTCGCTTGCCAAGGAGATCAACAAGCGGTCCGATTCAAAAGTGAGGTGCCTGATCCAGGTCAATGCATCCGGCGAAGAGAGCAAGCACGGATTAAAACCTGAGGATGTCATTGGTTTTGTCCAGGAATTGAAGCAGTTTTCCAATATCGAAATCAGCGGATTGATGGCGATGGCTCCTTTAACGGAGGATGAGCAAGTGATCAGGGAATGCTTCAGGACAGTGAAAAGGCTGCAAGCAGAAGTACAATCGCTTATGTATGACTATGCACCATGTAATGAACTGTCAATGGGAATGTCAAATGATTTTCAAATAGCTGTTGAAGAAGGATCGACAATGGTGCGTATTGGCACTGCCTTGGTAGGCAATGAATCGGAGGTGCATTAAAATGAGCTTAAAATCAAAAATTAAGACATTTTTTTTCCTGGAAGATGAATATGACTATAATGATGAGGAAATGCTCGAGGGAGAAGCCGAGCCTTTCAAGCCCAATAAACAGCATGTTCAGCAAAAGCAGAATGTTGTAAGCCTGCAAAGTGTGCAAAAGGCTTCAAAGGTAATCCTGATGGAGCCAAGAATGTATGCTGAAGCACAGGAAATTGCTGATCATCTAAAAATCGCCGGGCAGTAGTTGTGAACCTGCAGCGTATCGAACAGGACCAGGCAAGGCGTATAGTAGATTTCCTCAGCGGAACAGTCTATGCGATCAGCGGGGATATCCAGCGAATCGGCATGAATATCTTCTTATGTACCCCGGATAATGTAGAAGTAACAGGAAATATTTCTGAACTGATGCAGGAGCGGGATTACCAAGAGTCGAGGTGGTAGAGTAAATGGATGTAGTAATAGGCATAATAGCTCAGATAGTCAGTCTTTATCAGTGGGCCCTGATTATTTATATTTTCATGTCATGGTTCCCTAATGCAAGAGAAACAGCAATTGGACAATTTTTAGCACGTATTTGCGAACCTTTCCTGGAGCCTTTCCGACGGATTGTTCCTTCAATCGGCATGATTGATATTTCGCCAATCGTTGCGTTCCTGGTATTGCGTTTTGCTGTCAGCGGTTTGTATCAGCTCGCTGAATGGTTCTAATAGTAATCAATGCTTCTCATGCAGGGTCTGAATCAGGCCCTGCTTATTTTCTATCAATATGAATGTTTTAAGTGTAAAAGGAGAACAAAATGAGTATTTACCAGCATTTCCGCCCTGAGGAACGGGAATTCATCGATCAGGTCATTAACTGGAAAGAATATGTTGAACAAAACTATGCTCCGAGATTGACTGATTTCCTGGATCCGAGGGAGCAGCAGATACTCGCCACGGTCATCGGCAAGCATCCCGATGTTAAGTGGGAGCTGTTTGGCGGTGCATCAAATACTGAGAGAAAACGGGCATTCTTATTTCCTGAGTATTTGGTAGCTAAAGAAGAGGACTTCCAGGTAAAGCTTTTCGGAATCGATTATGCAAAGAAGTTTGTGAATATTGAACACCGCCAAGTTTTAGGCAGCCTGATGTCGCTTGGATTGAAGCGCGGTAAATTTGGAGATATCCTGATTGATGGGGATAACGTACAATTTTTTGCAGCTGAGGAAATCGCTGATTATATCCGTCTTCAATTAGAATCGATTGGCAGGGCATCGATTGGCTTGTCAGAGCTTCCGCTTGAAAAGGCGGTGGGAATAACCGAGGAATGGAATGAGATGACCACAACAGTATCGTCAATGCGGCTAGATACTGTCATGTCAGCACTGTTTAATATCTCTAGGCAAAAATCCCAGCTGCTCATCCAGCACGGCCAGGTTAAGGTCAATTGGACAGCGATTGAAAATACTGCTTTTGAATGCGGTGAAGGAGATATTATCTCCGCACGTGGATACGGTCGTGCTAAAATTATCACAATTGAAGGAAAAACAAAAAAAGATAAATATCGGGTTATTGCCGGGAGAAAAAAATAATTATATAGTAATAGAAGAAGGATTTTTAGTTTATTTGTCGAATCATTGCTTTAAGTACATAAAGGATTATAACTTAATGGGAGGTGGCGTCATGCCTTTAACGCCGTTAGACATACACAACAAAGAATTCAATAAGGGATTTCGCGGGTATGATGAAGATGAAGTAAATGAGTTTCTTGACAATGTGATCAAGGACTACGAACTAATTATCCGCGAGAAAAAAGAGCTTGAAGAAAAGCTGAATGAAACGAATTCCAGCTTGGCCATTTTACAAATATAGAAGAAACACTTAATAAATCCATTGTGATCGCGCAGGAAGCAGGGGAAGAAGTACGCCGCAACGCGCAAAAGGAAGCAAAGCTGATCGTCAAGGAAGCGGAAAAGAACGCTGACAGGATCATCAACGAATCATTATCCAAGGCCCGTAAAATCGCCCTGGAAATTGAAGAATTGAAGAAGCAGTCAAAAGTATTCAGGACAAGGTTCAAGATGCTGATCGAAGCGCAGCTTGATATGCTGAACACTGATGATTGGGATCATCTGCTTGAATATGAATTAGATTCAACAGAATTGAAAGCCGCTGCAAGAGAAGAAGAAGATTCACTGGCTTGACGCAGACACGCAATTTCGCATATAATTTCATAACAAAGTGCAATACATGACAGAAACGATGACAGGGACAGTATGGCGGTTCCAGTTGCTTGCTTTTCAGCGAAATGGGGAAGGTGGAAGCCCATTGCAAGCGGATAGCCAGAAAATCACCCGATAGTTCCGAGCTGAACATCCTTTTAGGATCTGTAAGTACAGGCGTGACATTCGCGTTAAGAATGCTAAGAGGACAGGATGATGAATCCTTGTCTATTTAGGGTGGTACCGCGGGAATAAAAACCTTCTCGTCCCTTTTCAGGGATGAAGAGGTTTTTTTATTTGTATCGTTACCTATCATGATATTGCTACGGTAAAAATAGGAGGATCAATAGAATGGAGTACAAAGACACTTTGCTCATGCCGAAGACCGAGTTTCCAATGCGAGGAAATCTTCCGAACAGGGAACCTGAAATCCAGGCAAAATGGGAAGAAATGAATATTTACGAAAAGGTTCAAAAGCACACTGAAGGACGTCCGCTATTCATCTTGCATGACGGACCTCCATACGCCAATGGAGATATCCATATGGGCCACGCACTTAATAAAGTCCTCAAGGATTTTATCGTCCGCTATAAATCAATGAGCGGTTTTTGCTCGCCATATGTACCTGGCTGGGACACTCACGGCTTGCCAATCGAGCAGGCATTGACGAACAAGGGAGTAAAACGCAAGGAGATGACGGTTGCTGAGTTCAGGAAGCTATGTGAAGAGTACGCTTATGAGCAAATCAACAACCAGCGTGAACAGTTCAAACGTCTTGGAGTGAGAGGCGATTGGGAAAATCCTTATATCACTTTGAAGCCTGAATATGAATCCCAGCAAATCAAGGTATTCGGCGAAATGGCCAAAAAGGGATACATCTACAAAGGCAAAAAGCCTGTCTACTGGTCACCGTCAAGTGAATCTGCACTTGCTGAAGCTGAGATTGAATACCAGGATAAGCGTTCTGCATCAATCTATGTTGGCTTCCCTGTACAAGACGGCAAAGGAGTTCTTGACCAAGATGTTGAGATTGTCATCTGGACGACAACTCCATGGACGATTCCTGCAAACCTTGGAATCTCCGTACATCCTGATTTGACATACGTTGTCGTAGAAGCTGACGAAAGGAAATTCCTTTTTGCTGAAGAACTTCTAGAAACGGTTACGAATGAAATCGGCTGGGAAACTGCTAAAACAGTTAAAAAAGTTGCTGGTAAAGAGCTCGAAGGTGTCCTTGCTAAGCATCCATTATATGACCGGACTTCACTTGTCATGCTTGGCGAACACGTTACTACAGATGCAGGTACTGGTTGTGTCCACACCGCACCTGGACACGGGGAAGATGACTTCCATGTTGGCCAGAAGTACGGCCTTGAAGTTTTATGCCCTGTGGATGACAAGGGTGTTATGACAGCTGAAGCAGAAGGTTTTGAAGGATTATTCTATGATCAGGCTAACAAGCCAATCACAGAAAAGCTTGAAGAAGCTCGTGCTTTACTGAAGTTGAGCTTCATCACACACTCATACCCGCATGACTGGAGAACGAAAAAGCCTGTTATCTATCGTGCTACAGCGCAGTGGTTTGCGTCTATCAAGGATTTCCGCAGTGAACTGCTAAAAGCCGTAGAAGAAACAAAATGGGTACCAGCATGGGGCGAAACTAGGCTATTCAACATGGTCCGTGACCGCGGTGACTGGTGTATTTCGCGTCAGCGTGCATGGGGGGTACCAATTCCGGTATTCTATGCAGAGAACGGGGAAGAAATCATTACGGACGAAACAATCGACCATGTTTCAAATCTTTTCCGTGAGCAAGGCTCTAATATCTGGTTTGAAAAGGAAGCTAAAGAATTGCTCCCTGAAGGCTTCAGCCATCCTGGCAGCCCTAATGGCAAGTTTACGAAAGAAACGGACATCATGGATGTTTGGTTCGACTCAGGCTCATCCCACCAGGCAGTGCTGGTAGAGCGTGATGACCTCCAGCGTCCCGCAGACCTTTATCTTGAAGGATCTGACCAATACCGCGGCTGGTTCAACTCATCATTATCAACAGCAGTTGCAGTAACAGGCAAAGCACCTTACAAAGGTGTATTGAGCCACGGTTTCGCACTAGATGGCGAAGGCCGCAAGATGAGTAAATCAATCGGAAACGTTGTCGTTCCTGCCAAGGTTATGAACCAATTGGGTGCTGATATCCTGCGTCTCTGGGTTGCTTCTGTTGATTATCAATCAGATGTACGTGTTTCTGACGCGATCCTTAAGCAAGTTGCTGAAGTGTACCGGAAAATCCGTAACACATTTAGATTCCTGCTTGGCAACCTTTCTGATTTCAACCCTGAAACAGATGCAGTGCCATTTGAACAGCTGCGTGAAGTTGACCAGTTTATGCTCGTGAAGCTGAACAAATTGATCAAATATGTACGCAATGCATATGACAATTATGAATTTGCAGGCGTCTACCATGCGGTCAACAATTTCTGTACACTTGACCTAAGTGCATTCTATCTTGATTTTGCAAAGGATGTCTTATATATCGAATCTGCGGATAACTCTGAGCGACGAGCTATTCAGACTGTATTGCATGAAAGCTTGCTTGCGTTGGTTAAGCTGACTGCTCCAATCCTTTCGCATACTGCTGATGAAGTTTGGGCTTTCATCCCTTCTGCTAAGGAAGATAGCGTCCAGCTTACAGAAATGCCTGAAGCAAAAGACTTCTCAAATGCAAAAGCTCTAGAGAACAAGTGGAACTCATTCATGAAGCTTCGTGACGATGTCCTGAAGGCCCTTGAAGAAGCAAGGAATCAGAAAGTCATCGGTAAGTCCCTGACTGCAAAAGTGTCTTTATACGTAAATGACAGCACAAAAGAGCTTCTTGATTCAATCTCTGAAAACCTAAGCCAGCTGTTCATTGTTTCAGGCTTCGAAGTGGCAGGAAGCTACGATCAGGCTCCTGACAACGCGATCAAGCTTGAAAATTCAGCGATTGTTGTTACAAAAGCTGAAGGTGAAACATGTGAAAGATGCTGGGTAGTCACACCAGAAGTCGGCAAAGTTGAAGAACACCCAACATTATGTGAACGCTGTGCAACTGTTGTGAAAGAGAATTACTAATCAACTTTCGGACTCCGGGATTTTATCCGGAGTTCTTTTTTTCTGGATAAGAAAGCATAAACTTATCCACTTAGATTAGTGTCTAGCTCCAGCGCCTAGCCCCTCGAGACGTTTCGGTCCGCCCGATGAAGTCAAAGAGCGACTTCACCGGTCGGCCCTCCAACGCTTGTCGGGGCTGAACAAGGCGCTTGCGCTTTTCTTATTGCCAATTATCATCCTCCTTGGGAAATCCTGCAGTACATGTAAAAAGTTTAACTGAGTCAGCAAGAAGCAACGGGAAATAATAGCTGTAAACAGGAACGGGGGCAGATACATGGAAAGTAATCTTGATTACATTTACAACGAGCTCCGCGAAACGAGAACAGAATTGTTAGCGTACCTGAATAACGGCCAGAAAGATGAGAGGATTTTGCAATACATTGTTGATGAATTAAACGATATAGAAACAGCATTGGAGAAAATGGAATATGGCGAGTATGGGAAGTGCGAAATATCTGGAGAATATTTACCTTATGAGTTTTTGCAGACAATACCTACAGCTAGATCAGCGAATGAATTGGAACATCTGGAACAATACTGGCGTAAACCAATCTATTAGTAAGTTTTATTAAAAATTTGTTTTTGTAAAAAGAGATCAATTCAAGAATGCATTTAGAAACTTAGAATTGTATTTCCACACAAACTGTACTGGAAAAAATCAATGAAAATTTCCAATTCGCTATAAAAGAGAAAAAATCACTATAAAATAAATTTTTTTCGCTATAAAAATAAAAAAATCGCTATAAAAAATAAATTTTCGCTATACAAATGGATATATCGCCAATAAACCATTTTGACAGTTCACTTTCGGTTAAAATCAAGATACTAATCGCTATTTTTAAGTTGAACTTTGCTGTTAGTAGGTGTTTTCTTACTCAAATTTATAAAATCTGTCGTTTTGATCTTATATGTGCTAAAATTCAAAGGTAATGAATTGATGTGGAGGTTACCTTTGTGTTTTATTACATAATTGCACTGTTTGTTATTTTGCTTGACCAGGTTACTAAATGGTTTATTGTCAAAAACATGGAGCTTGGGGAGAGCATAAAGGTCATAGAGAATTTTTTGTATATTACATCGCACCGTAACCGTGGTGCTGCATGGGGAATCCTGCAGGGACAAATGTGGTTCTTCTATGTCATTACCATCATAGTGGTGATTGGCCTTGTCGTCTATATACAAAAGGCAGCTAAAGGTAAGCTGTTGCTTGGTGTTTCGCTTGGTTTCATGCTGGGCGGGGCGATTGGGAATTTTATCGACAGGGTATACCGAAAAGAAGTGGTGGATTTTATCAACACCTATATTTTCGGATACGATTTCCCTATCTTCAATATCGCGGATTCTGCACTGGTGATCGGTGTAGGATTGTTGATGATTGACATGATCAGGGAAGAGAGAGAGGCGAAAAGAAAAGCTTATGGAGAAAATGGAACACATCATCAGTGAAGAACAGGCTGGTGACAGAATAGATAAAGTAGTTTCGACACTTGATGCAGAATGGTCGAGAAGCCAGGTGCAGCAATGGATCAAGGATGGCAACGTTCTTGTCAATGGAACTGAAATCAAAACAAATTATAAATGCAGCTTTAATGACAAGCTGGAAATCATCATTCCTGAGCCAGAAATGTTAGATGTAATTGCTGAGGAAATGGACCTTGAGATTTTTTATGAGGACGCAGATGTTCTTGTTGTGAACAAACCTAAGGGAATGGTCGTACATCCTGCGCCTGGACATATGACTGGAACGCTTGTTAACGGTCTGATGGCGCATTGTAAGGATTTATCAGGCATTAATGGCGTTCTCCGCCCGGGAATCGTCCATAGGATTGATAAGGATACATCCGGACTTTTGATGGTTGCCAAAAATGATATGGCACACGAAAGCCTGGTGAACCAGCTTGTAGCTAAAAGTGTTACTCGCAAATACAAGGCGCTCGTTCACGGAAATATCCAACATGATCATGGTACAATCGACGCTCCGCTTGGGCGCGATCAAAAGGACCGCCAGAGCATGACAGTAGTCGATAATGGCAAAAATGCGGTCACACATTTTAATGTTCTCGAACGCTTTAAGGATTTTACTTTTGTTGAGTGTCAGCTAGAAACAGGCAGGACGCATCAAATCCGTGTTCATATGAAATACATCGGCTATCCGCTGGCTGGAGACCCGAAATACGGCCCGAAAAAGACGCTCGATCTTGGCGGACAGGCATTGCATGCTGGACTTCTTGGTTTTGAGCATCCAAGGACAGGGGAGTATATTGAGTTTGAAGCTCCGCTTCCTGAATATTTCGTGCAGCTTTTGAACGATTTAAGAGAAAATCGTTGACAAAGTTCAACATCTATTTTAAGATGACTATAGTTTAATAAGTCCTTTAAAGACAGTCCCGTGAGGCTGAGAAGGAAACGGATTTGCAACAGGCATATGTTGTATGCCATGCTGCACGCTAACACCACACGTTTACCCTCTTGCCTAAACAGACAAGAGGGTTTTTTGCGAATAATATTCCGTTTTCAATCGTAAATGGAGAAGGAGTGAAAACAAATGGCTGAAAAAGCGGTTGTGCTTGACAACCAAGGAATCCGCCGGGCACTGACGAGGATTGCCCATGAAATCATCGAAAGAAACAAAGGAATCGAAGACAGCGTCATTGTCGGGATCCGTACGAGAGGAATTTATATCGCCAAAAGGCTTGCGGAAAGAATCCGCGAGATTGAAGGAGCGGACATCCCGGTAGGTGAGCTTGATATCACCCTGTATCGCGATGACTTGACGAAGAAGACGGATGACCAGGAGCCTGAGGTAAAAGGATCGGACATCCCGGTTGACATCTCGAATAAAAAGGTGATTCTGGTGGATGATGTCCTTTATACAGGCAGGACAGTACGTGCGGCGATGGATGCCTTGATTGACATCGGCCGGCCGGCGACCATCCAGCTTGCAGTGCTGGTCGACAGAGGTCACAGAGAGCTGCCGATCAGAGCAGACTTTGTGGGAAAGAACATACCGACATCAAGCTCGGAAAGAATCGTCGTCGAGCTTCAGGAAGTTGATGAAGAAGAACGCGTAAGCATTTTTGAAAAATAAATAATGCCCTTTTAAATGTAGTCCAGAGAGGCTGAAAAAGGGGGAGCGCATGGCTGATGGCTTTGTGCGGGCTTTTTTACCCAAACCCTCTTTGCAACTTCTGGCAAAGAGGGTTTTTGTTTTTAAAACAGAGAGGGGAATAAATATGAACAAACCAATCCTAGATATTAAAGATGTACCATCACCATTCCAGTGGTTCACACTTAGCCTTCAGCACTTATTCGCCATGTTTGGCGCGACAATACTAGTACCTTACCTGGTCGGCTTAAGCCCGGCAATCGCTTTGATTTCAAGCGGACTTGGAACGATCGCTTTCCTGATTATCACAAAATTTCAGGTTCCGGCTTACCTGGGTTCATCCTTCGCTTTCATCGCTCCTGTCATAGCAGCCAAAGCAGGCGGAGGACCTGGTGCGGCGATGATTGGAACATTCCTAGCCGGTCTGGTATACGGAATAGTAGCCCTGACCATCAAGAAGGCAGGCTACCGCTGGATCATGCGCCTGCTACCGCCAGTGGTAGTCGGCCCGGTCATCATAGTCATTGGACTTTCACTTGCAGGAACAGCGGTCAGCATGGCAATGAATGTCCCTGGAACTACTGAGTATAGCTTGATTCATTTCTCTGCGGCTTTAGTAACGCTTGCAGCGACAATCGTCTTCTCGATTTACGGAAAGGGAATGTTCAGCATGGTCCCAATCCTTGCCGGAATCATTGTGGGTTATCTTTACTCAATGGCAATAGGTATCGTAGACTTCAGCGGAGTAAAAAAAGCAGATATTTTCGAGATGCCAGACTTCATCTTCCCTTTCGTTCATTACAATGTAAGCATCAGCTGGGAAATCGTCATGCTGATGGTTCCAGTAGCAATCGTTACTTTGTCCGAGCATATCGGCCACCAGCTTGTTCTGAGCAAGGTTGTCGGCAGAGACTATATTAAAGAGCCCGGCCTTCACCGCTCCATCATGGGTGACGGAATGGCTACGATGATTTCGGGCTTGATTGGCGGACCGCCAAAGACAACTTACGGTGAAAACATCGGTGTACTAGCAATTACTAGAGTATATAGCGTGTATGTACTGCTTGGAGCAGCCATCATCGCAACAGTATTCGGATTCATCGGCAAAATTACAGCATTGATCAGCTCAATCCCAACACCTGTCATGGGCGGCGTCTCAATCCTGTTATTCGGGATCATCGCTTCATCAGGTTTGAGAATGCTTGTCGACAGCAAGATTGACTTTGGCAATACTCGTAACCTGGTCGTCTCATCGGTCATCCTGGTTATCGGGATTGGCGGAGCATTCATCAAGCTGAATGAAAACTTCGAAATACATGGGATGGCTTTAGCGGCACTAATCGGTGTCATCCTTAACCTAGTCCTTCCTGGACGTCCAGAATTAGAAGAAGATATGTTTGAAATGGAAGAAGAAAAAAAAACTGAGAAAAAGAACGATGTAGCATAGTACCACCTTTTAATAAAGTCCAGAGAGGCTTGGAAGGGTGTTATGGGCGAACCGGCTTATTCAAGATGGACGCAAACCTGGAATTACCGGGTTTATGCCGGCAAGCTCATACTTAAGCACCCTGTTGGACAGAAAACAGGGTGCTTTTTTCTTGCAAAAAAGATGGGGGGATCAGCGATGAAATGGGATTTACTGACGACATCACAGCTTAGTGCAAAAGAAATACAGGAAATTATTTTGTCCGCAAGTGAATTTGCTGGCGGGGAGATGTGGCAGCCGAAAGAAAAGCTGTTCATCAGCAATTTATTTTACGAGCCAAGCACGAGAACGAAATCGAGCTTTGAGATGGCTGAACGCAAGCTGGGACTTGAGGTAATCCCATTTGAGGTCCAGACATCAAGTGTACTAAAAGGTGAAACATTGTACGACACCGTAAAAACGCTTGAAGCAATTGGCACCAACGCAGTCGTGATCAGGCACAGTACGGATAATTTTTTTTCAGAACTTGAAAAAGGCATTAATATTCCAATAATCAATGCCGGTGACGGAAAAGGGCATCATCCAACACAATCATTGCTGGACCTGATGACAATCCAGCAGGAATTCGGAAGGTTTACAGATCTTACAGTCACGATCATCGGTGATATTCTACACAGCCGTGTTGCGAGGTCCAATGCAGATGCGCTTATAAGACTTGGAGCAAAAGTTGTTTTTTCTGGACCTGAAGATTGGGTGGATCAAAACCAGCTTCCTCCGGGCTGCTGCTATATGTCAGCAGACGAGGCAATCGAGTTGGCTGATGTGGTCATGCTTCTTCGTGTACAGCATGAACGGCATGATGGCAAACTCCTGTTTGATAAGAATGAGTACCACCGAAAGCATGGTTTAACGCTCGAAAGAGAAAAGCTGATGAAACAGGGGAGCATCATCCTCCATCCTGCACCGGTCAATCGCGGTGTAGAAATCGCAGATGATCTAGTTGAAAGTCCAAAGTCACGTATCTTTAAACAAATGGAAAATGGTGTGTACATTAGAATGGCAGCGTTAAAAAGAGCGCTTGAAAATAGAAATGGGGGACTGGAATATGTCGATTCTAATCAAGAATGGCAAACTAGTTACTGAAAATGGGTTTGAAACAGTAGATATTTTAATAGAAAACGGAAAAATCGCAAAAGTTGGTCCTGAAATCTCTGCAGATGCTAAGCAAATTATTGATGCAGAAGGTAGGCTGGTGGCACCAGGATTGGTTGACCTGCACGTTCATCTGCGCGAGCCAGGCGGCGAGAAAAAAGAGACGATTGCTACTGGTACGCTGGCTGCAGCGAGGGGCGGCTTCACAACTGTAGCCGCAATGCCGAATACAAGGCCTGTTCCGGACTCAAAAGACCAGATGGAATGGCTTCAGAGAAAAATTGAGGAAACAGCTTCTGTAAGGGTTTTGCCATATGCCTCTATTACTGTACGTGAACTAGGACAGGAGCTAACGAATTTTGCAGAATTGAAGGAAGGCGGTGCATTTGCCCTGACTGATGATGGTGTGGGAGTCCAATCAGCAGGGATGATGCTTGAAGCAATGAAAAGGGCTGCAAAGCTTGATATGGCAATCGTTGCACATTGCGAAGAAAATACATTGATCAATAAAGGCTCTCTCCATGAGGGAAGGAAAGCTGCTGAACTGGGTATCAATGGAATCCCGTCAGTATGTGAATCTGTACATATAGCAAGGGACATCCTGCTTGCAGAAGAAGCAGGTTGCCACTACCATGTCTGCCATATCAGCACGAATGAATCAGTCAGGGCAGTACGTGACGCGAAGAGGTATGGCATAAAGGTCACAGCAGAAGTAACGCCGCATCATTTACTTTTGAATGAAGATGACATAATAGGAAATGATGCCAATTATAAAATGAATCCACCGCTAAGAAGCAAGGCAGACCAGGAGGCGTTGATTGAAGGACTGCTAGACGGGACAATTGATTTTATCGCCACTGACCATGCACCGCATACAATCGGGGAAAAAGCAGAGGGAATCCAGCTAGCGCCATTCGGAATTGTTGGTCTTGAAACAGCGTTCCCGCTCTTATATACACATATGGTGAAAACAAACATCATTACCTTAAAACAGTTGATTGAGTTTTTGACTGTCAAACCAGCCAAAGCATTTGGATTGCCTTATGGTGAGCTGAAAGTTGGCGTGCCGGCCGATGTGATATTGATTGATCTTGATGAAGAAAAGGAAATCAATCCAGATGAGTTTTTATCAAAAGGAAAAAATACACCATTTGCAGGCTGGAGCTGTAAGGGATGGCCTGTGCTGACGATTGCTGAAGGAAAAATAGTCTGGGAAAAGGGAGTTGTGACGGCATGAAGAAGCAGCTGATATTAGAGGAAGGCACGGTTTTTATTGGAGAAGGCTTTGGAAGTGAGACGGCGACGATGGGGGAAGTTGTCTTCAACACAGGAATGACTGGGTATCAGGAAATCCTGTCTGATCCATCATACTGCGGACAAATTGTAACATTCACATATCCGCTAATAGGGAATTATGGAATCAACCGGGATGATTTTGAATCAATCAGTCCTGCTGTCCAGGGTCTCGTCGTGAAGGAAAATGCTGAATTTCCATCAAATTGGCGCTCTGAACTGTCTTTGGATGCTTATCTTAAAATGAAAAACATTCCGGGCATAGCTGGAATCGACACAAGAAAGCTGACAAAAATCATTCGAAAACATGGAACCTTAAAGGGATCTATTTGCGGGATTGAAGAAGATCCCCAGGAGGTTATTGCCTATCTTAAAAGCAAAATCCTTCCGAACAATCAGGTATTGCAAGTATCAACGAAAACAGCTTATCCGAGCCCAGGACGCGGCCACAGGGTTGTACTGGTTGATTTTGGCCTGAAGCATGGGATTTTGAGGGAACTGATTGATCGTAATTGTGATGTGGTTGTCGTCCCTTATAATACGACTGAACATGAAATCCTCAGCTTGAGTCCAGATGGCATCATGCTGTCAAATGGACCTGGCGACCCAAAGGATGTTCCAGAAGCAATCGAAATGATCCAGGGTTTGCTAGGCAAGGTTCCATTGTTCGGGATTTGTCTCGGGCACCAGCTGTTCGCCCTTGCCTGCGGTGCAAATACCGAGAAAATGAAATTCGGCCATCGTGGCTCAAACCATCCAGTAAAAGATCTGCGAACAGGGAAAGTGGCTCTGACCTCACAAAACCATGGATATACAGTTACCGAAGAATCTATCGCAGGGACACAGCTTGAGGTTACGCATATAGCTTTAAATGATGGAACGGTTGAGGGCCTTGCCCATAAAACCGCGGCGGCATTCACTGTCCAATATCACCCCGAAGCGTCACCAGGACCGGAGGATGCGAACGAATTATTCAACCAATTCATCGAGCTAGTTGAAGCAGAAAAAAAGGAGGCTGTTACAAATGCCAAAGCGTAAAGATGTTAACAGTATTTTAGTCATCGGGTCAGGCCCGATCATCATCGGCCAGGCCGCAGAATTCGATTATGCAGGCACACAGGCATGCATCGCGCTGCGTGAAGAAGGCTATAAGGTAATCCTCGTCAACTCGAATCCAGCAACCATCATGACTGACACGGAAATTGCGGACGTCGTATACATAGAGCCGCTTACTCTTGAGTTTGTGGCAAGGATCATCCGCAAGGAGCGACCGGATGCTATCCTGCCAACCCTTGGCGGACAAACAGGTTTAAATATGGCTGTTGAACTTGCCAAAGCAGGTGTATTGGAAGAATGCGGCGTGGAAATTCTCGGAACCAAGCTGGAAGCGATCAACCAGGCTGAGGACAGGGAGCTGTTTAGAAGCCTGATGAACGAGCTTGGACAGCCGGTGCCTGACAGCGACATCATATACAATCTAGAAGAGGCCTATACATTTTTGGAGAGAGTCGGATATCCAGTGATTGTTCGCCCTGCATTTACGATGGGAGGAACTGGGGGCGGAATCTGCAGCAACGAAAAAGAATTGATTGAGATTGTTACAAGCGGCATTAAAAATAGTCCCGTTGGTCAATGCTTGCTTGAAAAAAGCATTGCCGGATTCAAGGAAATTGAATATGAAGTGATGCGGGACAGCAATGATAACGCCATTGTCGTCTGCAATATGGAAAACTTCGATCCGGTTGGAGTCCATACAGGAGATTCCATCGTCGTGGCGCCGAGCCAGACATTGAGTGACCGCGAATACCAGCTTCTGAGGAATGCCAGCTTGAAAATCATCAGGGCGTTGAAAATTGAAGGTGGCTGCAATGTCCAGCTCGCTCTTGATCCGGACAGCTTTAACTACTATGTAATCGAAGTAAATCCAAGAGTCAGCCGTTCGTCAGCATTGGCCTCAAAAGCGACTGGCTATCCAATCGCCAAGCTTGCGGCAAAAATTGCTGTTGGACTGACACTAGATGAAATGCTGAATCCGGTGACGGGAAAAACATATGCCTGCTTTGAGCCTGCGCTGGATTATGTCGTAACTAAAATCCCGCGATGGCCATTTGACAAATTCGAATCCGCTAACCGGACACTTGGAACACAAATGAAAGCAACAGGTGAAGTGATGGCAATCGGCCGCACTTTCGAAGAGTCGCTGTTAAAGGCTATTCGTTCGCTTGAAGCCGATGTGATCCACCTTTCTTTGAGTAATCAAATCGAAATTAACGATGAATTGCTTGAAAAGAGGATTCGCAAGGCAGGGGACGAGAGATTGTTTTACCTTGCAGAGGCAATCAGAAGAGGCATTTCAATTGAAACTCTCCACAATTGGAGCAAAATCGATTTATTTTTCCTTCATAAATTAGAGAGATTGATAGCTTTTGAGCAAGTGATTGCTGAGAAGAAATTTGACCTGGAAACAACTAAATCAGCAAAGCAGAAAGGATTTTCCGATAAGGTAATAGCCGATCTGTGGAATGTGGAGGAACAGGCCGTTTACGAATGGCGTCTTGAGAACAGGCTGATTCCTGTTTTTAAAATGGTCGATACTTGTGCTGCTGAGTTTGAATCAGAAACGCCATACTTCTATTGTACATATGAAGAAGAAAATGAATCAATAGTGACAGAAAGAAAAAGCGTCATTGTACTGGGTTCGGGTCCAATCAGGATTGGTCAGGGCATCGAATTCGATTACGCAACTGTTCACTCCGTTAAAGCAATCAAAGAAGCGGGTTATGAGGCAATCATCGTCAATAACAACCCTGAAACGGTCTCTACCGATTTTAGCATCTCAGATAAGTTATACTTTGAACCGTTAACAATTGAGGATGTCATGAACATTATCAATCTCGAAAACCCGATTGGCGCTGTCGTCCAATTCGGCGGGCAAACAGCGATTAATCTGGCCTCAAAGCTGGTTGACAGGGGAGTGAAGATTCTCGGAACAAGCCTTGAAGACCTGGATCGAGCTGAAGACCGCGATAAATTTGAACACGCACTATCTAACTTGCAAATCCCGTTGCCGAAGGGAAGCACAGCGAAGTCAGTACAAGAAGCAGCATTGATTGCAGCTGAAATCGGCTACCCAGTCCTTGTGCGCCCATCCTATGTACTTGGCGGAAGAGCATGGAGATTGTCTATAAGGAAGAAGAACTTCTGCATTATATGAAAAACGCTGTGAAGGTCAATCCGGATTATCCGGTGCTGATCGATCGTTATCTGACTGGAAAAGAAGTAGAGGTCGATGCGATTTCCGATGGAGAAAATGTACTGATACCGGGCATCATGGAGCATATCGAAAGAGCTGGAGTCCACTCGGGTGATTCAATCGGCGTCTATCCGCCACAAAGCCTCAGCGAGGAAGTTAAACAAAAGCTGGTAAACTTTACGATCGATCTTGCAAGAGGGCTGAACATTGTCGGTTTGCTAAATATTCAATATGTAATTGCTAATGAAGAAGTCTATGTGCTCGAGGTGAACCCGCGCTCAAGTCGTACGGTGCCATTTCTGAGCAAAATCACGAATGTTCCGATGGCAAAAATCGCAACGAAGGTCATCCTTGGCCAGAGTCTGCAAGCGCAGGGATACGAAACCGGTCTTGTACCTGAGCAGGATGGAGTTTTTGTGAAGGTGCCAGTGTTCTCTTTTGAAAAATTACGCCGCGTAGACATTACGCTCGGACCGGAAATGAAGTCTACCGGAGAAGTTATGGGCAAGGATACAACGCTGGAAAAAGCTTTGTATAAGGCATGATTGCTGCCGGTATGAAAATAAAGGAATTCGGTACAGTCCTGCTTACAGTCGCAGATAAGGATAAAGAAGAAACATTGGCACTTGCGAAGAGATTCTCGAACATTGGCTATCAATTGATGGCGACAGAGGGTACAGCCAAACATCTCGAGAATGCCGGCATTAAGGTGAAAACCGTCGGGAAAATCGACTCAGAAAGCCTGAACCTGATTGATGTGATTCGAAAAGGAGAAGCACAGATGGTCATCAATACGTTGACAAAAGGCAAGCAGCCTGAACGTGATGGGTTCAGAATCCGCCGCGAATCAGTGGAAAATGGCGTGCCTTGCTTGACTTCACTGGATACTGCAAAAGCGATTTTAAGAGTCATTGAATCTATGACATTTTCAGCAGATGCCCTAAAGCCGATGGAGTCGGCCAAAGAAGGTGTGCTTTCATGATCAGGCAGGAAAACTGCAAGATCGTCAGCAACAGACCAATTGCAGATAACATCTTTGAACTAGTCTTGGAAGGTGAACTTTCCGCTGAAATGGCACAGGCCGGACAGTTTGTCCATGTAAAAGTGACAGACGGATTCGATCCGCTGCTGCGAAGGCCGATAAGCATCGCTTCAATCAATGATGGGTCGTTCACAATCATTTACCGGAGGCAGGGAAAAGGCACATCCCTGCTTGCCGATAAATCCATAGGTATGATTGTCGATGTCCTGGGACCTTTAGGCAATGGCTTTCCGGTGGATGAAGCGTATCAGGGTCAGACAGCTGTCCTGGTTGGCGGAGGAGTAGGTGTTCCTCCCATGTATGAGCTTGCTAAGCAGCTGGCCCGTAAAGGGGTAACCGTTATAAGCATTATAGGATTTCAGTCATTTAACGCTGTTTTTTACGAAAAAGAGCTGGCTGAATTCGGGGAAGTTTATGTGGCGACTGTTGATGGATCATATGGAAGAAAAGGATTTGTCACTGAGATTCTTGATGGGTTAGAGGTCCAACCAGATATTGTCTTTGCTTGCGGTCCAACACCAATGTTGCGGGCAATCGAGAATGGACATTATGCACAGAAAACATACTTGTCCCTAGAAGAGCGGATGGGGTGCGGAATCGGTGCATGCTTTGCATGTGTCTGCCATACGAAGGATGATCCACAAGGTTTCACTTATAAAAAGGTCTGCAGTGATGGGCCAGTTTTCCAAGCAGGGGAGGTTGTCATATGAGTTCGCTATCGATTCATCTGCCGGGACTAAATTTGAAAAATCCGGTAATGCCGGCTTCAGGATGCTTTGGTTTTGGGAGAGAGTTCAGCCAATTATATGACTTGAGTTTGCTAGGGGCAATCATGATAAAAGCGACAACTCCGGAACCGCGATTCGGAAATCCGACTCCAAGGGTTGCCGAGACGCCGGGCGGAATGTTGAATGCAATTGGCCTGCAAAACCCTGGGCTAGAAAAGGTCTTCAATGAAGAGCTTCCATGGCTAGACCAGTTTGATGTGCCAATCATTGCGAACATCGCTGGTTCAACGGAGGATGATTATGTAAGGGTAGCAGAACAATTGTCCAAGGCTCCCAATGTCCATGCACTTGAATTAAACATATCATGTCCAAATGTTAAAACAGGCGGCATCGCATTTGGCACGGACCCAGACATGGCCAGGGCACTTACCCGAAAGGTAAAGGAATTATCTGAAGTGCCTGTGTATGTAAAGCTTTCTCCCAATGTATCTGACATTGTCAAGATCGCCAGGGCAGTTGAGGATGGCGGTGCGGATGGACTTACGATGATCAACACTTTACTTGGCATGAGAATCGACCCTATGACAGGGCAGCCGATTCTTGCGAATAAAACTGGCGGCTTGTCGGGCCCTTCAGTAAAACCAGTCGCCATCAGGATGATCTATGAAGCCAGCCAGCATGTATCGATCCCAATCATTGGAATGGGAGGAATTCAATCCGCTGAAGATGTCATCGAGTTCTTCCTTGCCGGTGCAAGTGCTGCAGCGGTCGGAACCCAGAATTTTGTAGATCCTTTTGTATGCCCGAAAATCATTGAAGAATTGCCGGAATGGCTTGCTAAGCTAGGGGCAGACCATATTTCAGAATTAACGGGAAGGAGCTGGAAGAAGAATGAAAGACTCGCTTATTATCGCCCTTGATTTTCCGAACAAGGGACAGGTGCGTGAGTTCCTTGAACCATTTGAAAATGAACAGCTTTTTGTAAAAGTTGGAATGGAGCTTTTTTATGCCGAAGGGCCGTCAATCATTGAGGAGTTAAAGAAGCAGAATCATAAAATCTTCCTTGACCTGAAACTCCATGATATTCCTAATACGGTAAAAAGTGCGATGAAGGTGTTAGCTAGTTTAGACTGTGACCTTGTCAATGTCCATGCTGCTGGAGGATCGGAGATGATGAGCGCTGCACTGGAGGGGCTGGAATCTGGAACAGCTCCGGGACAAAAGAGACCCTGCTGTATCGCAGTCACCCAGCTCACAAGCACGTCTGAAATCCAGGTTAAGCTGGAACAACAAATTGAAGTAGGCTTGCAGGAATCGGTATTGAACTATGCGAAACTTGCACAAGGGTCTGGCCTTGATGGAGTGGTCTGTTCTCCTCATGAAGCCAGTTTTATTCACTGCCAATTGGGTGCAGAATTCCTGACCGTCACACCGGGTATTCGCCCTGCGGACAGCGGGCATCAGGACCAGAAGCGTACGGCAACACCTGAGTTTGCAAGAGAACAAGGAATTTCGGCGATCGTCGTCGGCAGGCCGATTACACGAGCAATCAATCCGCTTGAAAGCTACCTAAAGATCAAAAATGCATGGAAGGGTGTTTACCAATGAAAAGAGAAATAGCAGAAGCATTGCTGGAAATCGAAGCCGTTAGCTTACAGCCTGACAATCCATTTACATGGTCTTCGGGGATGAAGTCACCGATTTACTGCGATAATCGACTCACGCTATCTTACCCTTCTATCAGGAGGAAAGTGGCTGAAGGGCTGAAGAGTTTGATTGTTGAGCATTTCCCAGGAGCTGAGATGATCTCCGGAACAGCTACTGCTGGAATTCCGCATGCAGCATGGGTCAGCGAACTGCTTGATTTGCCAATGAGCTATGTCCGATCCAAAGCGAAGGGACATGGAAAAGGAAATCAGATTGAAGGAAAGGTTACAGATGGCCAGAAGGTGGTAGTTGTCGAGGATCTAATCTCAACCGGAGGCAGTGTTATTGATGCAGTCGAGGCATTGCGGGAAGCAGGCTGCGATGTACTAGGGGTAGTCTCGATTTTTACATATGAATTGGAAAAAGGTGCCCAGCAGCTTATTTCCGCGAATATCGCCGCATATTCTCTGACTGACTTTTCGACTCTTGCGAATTTAGCGGAGGAAAAGGGCTTAATCAACAAAGAGAGTCTGGATAGCCTGGCCGAATGGCGTAGTGACCCAGCTGAATGGGGAACAGCTAGGCATAATTAAAGAGAAAACATGCAGCCATAAATAAAAGGCTGCGTGTTTTTCATATTAAACAGTATACGGGTTGACTTAATAGTTAAGGAATGAGCAGTTAAAAGAGCTTTTTACTGGCTATTGGATAACGCATCTTTATCATCAGCTAGGGGCGGCCGCTCAAGCCATCCATTTTTTATTAACAGCTGTGCCCCAACTTCTGCATATAACCCGATTTCTGTGACAAGTCCTGTATACTCTAAAGCAAGATCCCGTCTTTGTGATACTGACAATCCTGCACTATAAAACCCAATAGCTGCAGAAACTAATGTGACGATGTGAAATAACATCAGTTTGTCTGAAAATGGAGGAACAGTTGAATTAGTAACTTCTGATATCCATAAATGAGGAGAAGATAAATTGTCTTTAATTAGAAATGACCTAAAAGTCTCGAAATGTTTCTTGCATATATCTCTTCCTTTATTAAAATATTTCTGGAGTTCTTTTGATTGGCAGACTTGTCCAAATCCAATTTCCAGCACAACTTTTACTGCAGTCTTTTGCATATTGAAACTAAGCCCGCTAATTTCCATTGCATTTAATGGCCGCTTTTTTCCAAACCAGCCAGTTAGATAACTTTTATCGTTTACAAAATCAACATTTTCTGGACTATTGATATGTGGTGTTCTGCTGTAAATGCCTTTTTTTAGCATTAAGTGAACAGTTCGTTCGTATAATTCCATAGCTTCCTTGTTGCATTGAATAAAATAGGTGATTTGGTCAGCGCGGACAGAAGTTCCTACTGCTCCGGCATAGCCTGTCATGCCATGTAACGTCATGATATGCATATATACCAACATGAAAGTATCTGAAAATAATGGGGGAGCATTAAGATTAATATCTTGCTCTATTGTAAAACCTTTTGGAACCGGGTAATTTTCTTGTTTCAGAAATTCTTTAATTTTAACAATATGAGGTTCGGCAATGCTAAGGGCGAATTGAAGGATTTCCTTGATGCCCACATCTTTTACATTTTTAATGGAATGATTTAGTACACAAATAGTTAGTGAATCATTCATATATTGAGACCAAAGGTTCGCTAATTCCCCTGATGTCAGGCTGACGTTATGGTTAATATCTTCCACGAAAAAAACCTCCAACTATAAATCGCATTTACATTAACGTATGTATTTTAGAGAAGATTACTATTGTGAAGTTATTATTCGAAGATAACTATTTTTTTATCCAATAACCTTTTCTGCTTGTAATCTGTGTTTCAAGGTGAGTAGGATAGTGAACAAAATTGGGTTCTCAGGTTAAACAGGATATGAACATAGAACATTTTTGAGTTACAATATTATTGGTGGAATCGTCTTGACTGCGTTTTGGCTAACCGCAGGATTTTCACAGGGGAATATTGCATGGGTAGAGAATAACCTGTTCCTTACTTTATTCATGGTATCTTTTACTGCCTTCATTCCTGCAATCATGGGTTTTGTTAAACAATATAAAAAGAAGAAAGAGGCAATAGCTCATAGCATTACAGATATGAGTTTAATGGTCAGTTAAAAACAGAACCCGCCGGTAGCATTGAATACCAGGCGGGTTTTTTAATTGGTT
>NZ_BAUW01000064.1 GCF_000517385.1 Mesobacillus boroniphilus JCM 21738
AATGTGACGATAATCTTTGTTACTCTGTTTTATCCGCACATTAAGTACGTTTATGTAACCATTATCTTCAGAAGGATGACTTAAAGTAATTTTAGCGTAAAATGCTATATTTCTTATGGGCTAACTCTAGGAAAGGTCCGTTTCTTGTTCCATTTCTAGCACAATTTCTGAGGGTTTCATTTCTAAAACCGCTGCAATTCTGAAAAGTTCACATCTCGAAGGCCGGGGCGATCGCCGATGTGAAAAAGGCCGCGCAAAATGCGAGCGCCATTGTCATCGCGACCGATAAAGATCCGTCAGGGGAAGGACAACTCATCGGCTGGGAAGTGATTCAGGCGATTGGCTGGAAGGGTCCGGTCAAGCGGATGTATTTCATCGATGAATCTGAAAAAGAACTCCAGAACGGGTTCAAGAATATTATTGACTTGCCGTCGTACAACAAAGACGGGGAATACGTGAAAGCAAACGTCAGGAGCCAGTGGGATTTCCTTTCGATGCAGCTGACACGCCTTGCGACACATGCAGCACGATCAAAGGGATACAATGCGGTCGTCCGCCAAGGTCGTTTGAAATCGGTCATGACGAAGCTCGTCGCCGATCAGCTCGCGTTGTTCAAGGCCTACAAGAAAAAGCCGTTCTTCGAAGTGAAATACAAAGACGAGAACGGGAACACTTACGCACGTAAATTTGATGAGGATAAGGACAGCTTTCGATTTGACAGTAAAGCGGACGCTGACAAGGATCTGAGCAACTACGGTCCGTCGTCAGTCATCCAGGATTCCGTCACCCGTAAAGAAACGGCCCCTGGTAAATTGCTGGACCTTGGGGGACTCGCTTCGATCTTGGGTACAAGAGGATATAAATCCAAAGAGGTGCTGCAGACCTATCAGAAAATGTATGAAGCAAAAATCGTAAGCTATCCGAGAACCGAGGATAAGGTCATCTCGATGGAACAATTCAAAGAGATGCTGCCGCTGGTCGATAAGATTGCCGCTGTCGTCGGGGCGGATGTGTCCCTGTTGACGCACCGGAAACCAAGGGCAACGCATGTAAAAGACGGTGGAGCGCACGGGGCGAACCGCCCAGGGACGGTCGTACCGAAATCACTGGATGCCTTATCGGCTTATGGTGTGAGTGCGAAAGCCATCTATGAAACGCTTGCAAAGAACTTCCTGGCCATGTTCGGGGAAAATTACGTGTATGACAGCATCAAAGGACACATCGAGAAGCATCCGGCGTTCACGACCACCATCAGTGTGCCGATCGACCAGGGATTCAAGGCGATCTTCGATGCGGATCAGGAAACGGCCGATGACGCAGGCGAGGACGATACAAGCATCGGTCTTGGGAAGAACGGGTCCCCGATCGTATCCGAAGGGGTGAATAAGAAGCCGCCGCATCCGTCCCATAAGTGGCTGGAGAAACAGTTAAGCAAATATGAAGTCGGAACCGGTGCGACGCGTGTTAGCACGCTCAGTGAGGTCACGAACGGAAAGACGGCACTGCTCGTCGATGCACGAGGGAAACTGACCCTGACCAAAATCGGGGAGATTGCGGCCGCGCTGCTTGATGGCTCACAGATTGGCGACCCGGGTGTCACAGAAAAGCTGTTCAAGGCCATGAAGGACGCAGGGGATTTCAAGGTGAAGACGCATGACGTCCTTCATACGGCAACGACCCTTATTAAGCACGACAAAGAGGTGTTTTACCGCAACGCTGAGTTATTACAACAAAAAGTGGGCTCGCCGGATGCGTCGATGCAGATAAGTGCACCGAAACCGAAGACCGAAGGCATCTTTAAGCCGACCGGGGAATCGGTGCGATTCAGCAAAGTTTGGGGCACTTATGCGTTCACGGACCAGGAGATCGCGAAGCTGTTGAACGGTGATATAATCCAGATTCAGACGACCGACCAGGCGACCGGCAAGACCCGAACCGTCGAGGGTTCACTCCAAAAAGACATCTTTAAAGGAAAAGAGTTCTGGGGCTTCCAGCGCAAGAAAGCGGAGGGGTATACCATTGCGAATGCGCCGTTCCCATCGTCCTGGTCCGGATACACCTTCACAAAAGACGATGAGAAGCGATTGCGTGCCGGGGAGAAAGTCAAGATCAAAGCAATCAGCAGCAAAACGGGGAATCCGTTCGAGGTCGAGGTCACGTTTGAAATACGCGAATACAAGGGGAACAAGAACTGGGGGATTGAGCCTCATTTCGCACCAAGGCAGGACCCGACCAAGCTCACAAGGGTGACAGCTTCGTTCAAAGAGGAATTCTCGGGGCATAAATTCACCAAGAAAGAAGTTCAGGATCTGCGCGCTGGCGGGAAAGTCATGGTCACTGCTAAATCTAAGAAGGGGAAAGATTTCACTTGCAATGTCTCCCTCGAATTGAAAGAATACAAAGGGAAGAAGTTCTGGGGTGTCGAGGCCGATTTCGGGTGATAACACTCATGCGAGGACGTCATGCGTAGATAAGAAACTGATTTCAAAGTGGGGAGCCTTCCGGGCTTCCTCTTTTACTTTCAGTTCCTCCTCAAACCGTATGTGATGTTTTTCTTCTATGGATATATGATTTAAAATCCTGCTTTTCAAGTAGAACATACATATTTAGAAAAGAGGAGAATGGTCAGTTTGATTTTGTAGTATTTCTAAGAGGTTCGTTATCGTGGAATCATTTTATCTTTTTGGTGAAATCAATAAATCCTGGAGCTTCCTGGTCAAGCAATTCTGGCAGTTTCTCCATAATTTTAATTCTTATTTCTTGTTCCAAATCATCACGTTCATCCAGGACGGTCTCTTTCACGTGCTTTTTGATTTTCCAATCCAATGATTCCAGTACCAGTTCATTTTTTTCCTTATCGGTCAGATTCTTCAATCGAACAACCCTCTTTTCTTAGATTTCAAACTAGCACTTTTTCAAGCTGTTTCAAGGTCTTCTTATGCCAATAGGAGATGTTTTGTTCTGTTTGCCTAAAGGCTTTTCCGATTTCTTTGTTGGTAAATCCTTGAGCGTAATAAAGATATAAAATCTGGTGTTGTTTCGGCTCTAGTAACTCGATCGCGTCGCTCAATTTATGGTTTTCCATTGCAAACAACTTTCTTTGTTCATTCTCCTTTAACATCAAGAATTGCTCCGGCGTTTTATTGCTGTTTTCTAGCATGTCTAACATCGTACTATTCGATTCACCCCTCCCGTTTGACATGGGTTTGTCTACAATCAGCTGATACCGGAAGTTTCTGAGCTTGACTCTTTTATCATAATCAATGGCGTAACGCTTGATTAAGCCCGTTAAATATCTCAATGCCCGATTCAAACGATAAAATTCCTTGAAATGCTCGTCCAATTTGTTAATATCCTTATCCTGCAATGTTTCAAGAGCATGGTCCAAAGCGGCCTTACTTTCTTCATCTCTCAGAAATTCCTGAACGATTGGATCTTGGAGAATAACCGGCAATCGTTCTTTGATCTTTAGCAATGTCGCTCTGCGACAACCATTCACATCTTCACTCTCTTTTGCGTTATGTTTTTTCATCATAAAAACCTCCTTTCTTATCTAAGGTGAAATTTATCTTAAAAAACTAAAAAAGAACCTATGTTCGTATTTTATTACAAAAAAATACCATTTTACAGCCCAAACATTTTTATTTTTTTACTTTTCTAGCATTTTCTTCACCTTTTTATAAAAGGGGGAGTGTAAATGAAGAACAGTATCTTGGATGCTAATTATGGAGTTTCCTATATAAATGCTCCTAAATTTTGGAGTCAATCTATCAAGGGGAATGGTGTGATTGTTGCCGTACTAGATTCTGGTTGCTTCATCGATCATGAACAACTAAAAGATTCTATCATAGACACCTATAATTTCACCACGGACGATAACGGCGATACGGACAATGTGACGGACTATTCAGGTCATGGAACACATACGGCTGGAATTATAGCGGCTCGGAATCATAAATCCATCATCGTAGGTGTGGCACCAGGCGCTAAATTATTGATCTTAAAAGTGATCGGCAAGGACGGTAGCGGCAGTTATGAAAACTTAATACATGCCATAGAATTCGCTTCGGAATGGCGCGGAAAGGGGGGAGAGAAAGTCGATGTGATAAACCTTTCGTTAGGCGGCACGAATGACGATCCGTCTCTTAGAGAAGCTATCGACAAAGCCATGGCCAATAACATCATGATTGTGGCAGCTGCCGGGAACTCTGGAGACGGCTCGGACTTAACCAATGAGATCCTATATCCCGGTTATTACAAGGATGTCATCCAAGTGGCAGCTGTGGATCAGAATTCAATTCCTACGTCTTTTAGCAACACCAATGTGAATATCGACTTTTTAGCACCGGGAAAAAACATTTTTTCCACCTTCAATGACGGTCATTATATGGCCCTTTCAGGTACGTCAATGGCCGCACCGCACGTTTCAGGAGCCATCGCCTTACTAAAAGAATTTTTCCGTATTCACAACCTGCCGGCAACACAGGAAAGAATTTACGAGTACCTGGTTGCCTACTCCAAAACATTCGATCGTTATTCCTGCAAGACACAGGGCCATGGATTGATTCAATTATAGAGGTGGTGAGAAAATGGACAGCGCGGATCGTGTATTCATCGAAACGCTAATTACCACGATTGGCGACTTCGGGTTTCCGTTAGTATTAGCTGTTTACCTTTTACTTCGTTTTGAAAAGAAAATAGAGATTTTGACGGAAGCCATTTCTACCTTAAAAGAGGTTATAAACAATCGGGAAAAATAAAAACAGGCCACTTAGGGTCTGTTTTATTTACTTTTTTTGTTATTATTAAGAAAAAAAGAAAAAGGTGTACGCATGAAGAAAATTCTCCTTAGTCTATTTTTAATAGTCAATGTATTGTTCATCTTTAATTTTCTAGCAGGTGCGCTCATTTCAACAACGCATATTTTATGGGTCTTTCTTTTTTTATTAGGACTCATTGTTTCAGGTGTATCCTTATCGCAAAAGACACATCCACTGCTTTCGATCTCGGCATTGGTGACAAGTGTTGCCTCTTTGGCTCTGTTCATTTTCATTTATTACCTATCCAATTTACTAGGTTGACGCAAAAAGAGAAGGGGAAGACACCCTTCTCTTTTTTATAGTTTTCCTGTTGCCATATTGTAGGCCCACTCAGCAACCATCCACCAGCCCGGATCACTGGTATTGTTTGCACAAGTGTACAACTGCCAATCGCAACCGTCATCACCCACGCCGAAGTTCTTATAGCACCTATCGTGAGCTTGGCAGCAACCATCAAGTGGATTCAATGGTGTTTGCGTGAAGCCGTTACCAGTACATCCCTTGCCACAGTATCGATAGTAGTAATACTTTCCGTTACCAGAGTTATAGAATACTAGGCATCCATCGTACCAGGCTTCAGGGGTGATTTCAGCCACTTCATCAGCACCCGTTGGATGTTTCAATTCTTCTACAAATAAGAAGTATGAAGCGTCAAACGGAATTTCGTTTTCAACCTCAACTTGCCCGTTTTTCACAACGACTTTAAGGATCGTTTTTTCCCCTTTTTCATTTGTAGCAGAGAAGTGAGCCTTAACGCGAATTTCTTCCTGGTCGTGTTTAAGACCTTGGATGATTACTTCATCATTCAACTTAACAAAAATAGCTTGTTGTTGAACACCTTCACCCATTTTTTTGCCTTCTCCAAATGTTAATTCCAGGATGTCCGTTTCTTTCACTTCAACATCAGCGTGATGCTGTCTTACGATCGCCACCAGGGTAGCAAATGCCGCGCTTCCGTTCAACTCATCAACCAGCTTATTCTTCTTGGAATCTTTTAATTCCCGTGCTTGAACTAAAACTGCCATATTTAATTCTCCTTTTGTATGAATAATTTTTTAATAGTGGTTTTTCTTGTCTGTAACTAAAAATTGTTGTTTCTAGCACACACAGTGATCGAAGACATAATGATTGGTTTCTCTATAATAGAGGAAGGTAGCCGGGCAATCGTTTCCAAAACCACAGCACCTGCGGTCCATCATACACCCTACTTCAGCCATTGGAAGAATAACGTTTTTGATTTCCATTTTCTGTTTCACCTCGCTTTTCCTGTTCTACTCCTATAGGTGTAAAATGTAATTTCAAACTAAAAACAAAATAAATATTTTTTGTTTGATTTTATTTGCCTTTTTTTCACTTAAAAATATAGGAAGAAAAGGAGGATATGTCATGAAAACGAGCGTAAAAGTTTTATCAACCCGAATTGCCCACCTTGCAAAGAATTGAAAAAAGCGCTTATTCAAGAAGACATCTCATTTACGGAGAGGGATATTGTTAATGATCTTTCAGCAGCGCAGGAATTTAGACAGCTTGGAGGACAATACACACCGACTACCATTGTGATGGTAGGGGATGAAAGACACGAGGTGATCGGTGCGAATATCAATAAGATCAAGAGTATCCTAGAAACATCGACTCTATAATGAGGAGTGCAATGAAATGATTGAACAGCACGCTATCGAAAATGAATTCCAAAAATATAATAGGTTGAAAGTCGATTTGCTTAAAATATCCAAGTGCATTGAATGCTGTGAAGAAAAGGAAGAACAGGCCTTCTATCAAAATCTGGCGATTGAATACAGCAAAGAACTGAAAAATCTAAAGAAATCGATTGAAAACGAGTACCACATCATCCTTTGTGATCGATGTGTACATTAAAAACCCAGGTTCCGGAGCCTGTTAAAAAAGCGTATATGTTACGCTTTTTTGTTTGCAAACAATCGATATTTTTCAAAGGTTTTATAATCCTTTTTTATTTACACTGGAAAATAAATACCATATTCGTTAGAATTAAATCGGTACTCACACTTTTATATTGGAGGTCTATCATTGAATAAGAATTCAAAGTCTTTCATTTTCGTTGGTGTTTTGCTAGTAGGTTTGTTTATTTTCGATTCTTTTTCCACCAATCAATCGACGATGCAGGTCGAAGCCCAGGATAATAAGAGTGAGTTATACGGCTTTTGGGTAAACAAAGATTCCTATATCGTCATTTCGAATTCAGGCAGCAAAATGAACCTCAAAGAATACATCAAAAACGAGTCGGAAATAGATCATGGCAAATTCGAGTTGAGTTCTCGCGATACTAATCGTTTTGAAGGTCAATTTTTAGATTCCAAAAAAGACATTTCTTTCAAATTGAGCGAGGATAAAAAGAAAATCACGGTCACGAAGGATGGGGAGTCCAAGGTATTCAAATATACGGATGTGTCTCCAATAGACTACGTTTCCACTTACAATTAACAAAAAAATACACCCAAATGGGTGTATTTTGTTTAAGGTGGTATCCGGATTCGAACCGGAGATCAAGGAGTTGCAGTCCTTTGCCTTTGTCCAGCTTGGCTATACCACCACAATGATTCTTATATGTATATTGGTGGATTTTCTGTCGGAAAACTAAAACAAATAAAATAAAAAACCGCAAAGATTATTCTTTGCGGTTTTTTTTGTGCAGTCTTCGCTTAAACGTCCATTGCCGGTAAATGGCGTGCAAGTCTTCCCCAATCTTCCAAGTAATCAGTTACAAATCGCTCACACACCATGGCAAAGGTGCGGTCATCATATTCAAGACCTAGTTTTTTGGCGGTCAAATGAAAAGATTCAGGCGAAATGGCATGGTCAACCCAGGCTAAGCTAGACGACTTTCAACCAGTTCTTCGCGACCAACAGGCTTCACTTCACCTTCTCGTGTTATCCTATACACACGATACCATTTATTGTAATTCTCCACAGTTAGCATCCCGTTCGATTCATCATTCCAATCATAGACAAACTGAGTGGTGAGCGGAAAGCCTCTTTCACTATAATACTTAATCTGAGGTGGATCTTTTAATATCCCTCCGGCTTTTGCCTCATGGGGCTCACGGTTCATACGGTGATAGATTTCTTCTAAACATTTTTTTTCAGCCGAATTGTATCGCTCAGAGTTGACTACGATATCCATGATGCTAAGACCTAGTAATTCCTTCTCTGTATTAGATAGTTTTAACTCCATCCCCAAACCTCCTAATGTATGACGCAATTTTTTTTCAAATGTTAATTACTATTATGATAAAGCATTAGCTCCCATTGTCCACTCCATAATCATGAAGTGCGGGGTGTGACTTGAGAAAGAGCGATTTAAACCGCTCTTTCTGGACGTCAGTTCCACTATCCAGGTCAGTTCCGCACAATACCCCGGTATTTTGATTTACGGGCGAAGTCGCGGCTCACTTTCGGTTCTGTCCATTGTACCCAGGTTTCGCCCATGGAGACGGAGCGCCGTTCCGGTACGGTTTATCGAGGCCATACTCCGTGATGAGCGGCTCGTCGTCATCCATCTTGTTACCGGTGCGGATGTTGGTCTTGTCGCTTCCGATATGGTTCTCCCAATCCCCGTCCGCGTCGATGATCGGCGACAGCTGGTCAAAGAACGTGCGTTGACCAATCAGGGTTCCGCTCGGATTGCTCCGCTCGAACCATTTCTGATACAGATCGTACAAGAATTGCTTCGGGATCAGATCCCACACGAATTCCTCATGCAGCTCGTTCCAGAAATCGAGCACCGGATTGTTCTTCTCGCGATACTGGTCGAGCAGGTAGGCCGAGGCTTGCGGCACGATGAATTCATCGAATTGTAGTGAGAGAGCTTTGAATAAAACGTATTCCAGCACCTCTTTTCGGGCGATGTAGTCCGATTTGATATAGCTTTTCTCCCCGTTGTTCGTGAACGACTTGATAAACGGAACGATAATCAGGCGACGATAAAACGAGCCGGTTTTGTCTTTCGTCTTTGGCAAGCCGTTCATCATTTGGATGTTGAGCCCCCGGAACTGGATACGCACCGGGTCCTTGTGTTTCCGGTTGATGATGACATCATCCCCGGTGATGCTTGCCTTGTAATCCTTGACCGAGTCGATGTATTTATCCACGTCATTTTCATCGGCGATGTTGGCCGCTACGCTAAGCAGATCCTGCTTCTTGAATTCATGGTTGAAATCCACGACCGACAGCGCCGAATAGTTGCCTTTTCCGAGCAGGTTCTTGATGAGCTGGCCGACTGTGCCTTTCCCGTTGTTTCCGGATTCCGAATAAAACCAGATCGACTTATTCAGGCCCCGATTTGGCTGCAGGCTGGCGGCAATAACCTGCCACAAGAGATCATTGACCTCTGGAGTCACGGAAAGACCTGTGAGCCAGGATTCCACGTCCCAGGTTGATCCGTCGGCTTCCGGTATCATCGGATTCTTCGCATTCGGGTCGTAATTCACATTGATTTTGGTGAGGAAGACATAGTCCTCGGAAAACGGCTCCAGCTTGCCGGTTTTCTGGTTATAGATGCCGTTGTTCACAGGAAACAGGTGAGGGTCGGTTGTCGTGCTCACTTCTGGTGCGTACGTATTGATAATGCCGAGCGCTCCCTCGATTTCCTTCTGCCGGATGTCCTCTGTGATTTGCCTCATCATATACGAGAACAGCTTTTCACTCGTCGAGTAGATCCCTTCCGGGTTCTTGAATTTCGAACCTTTCTTCCACATGATGTCATTTCCTGTGACGTAAAGCCCGAGCGTTCCGCTGTCCGCCTGTTTGCTCGTCGCAATCGAACGGAACGTCAAGAGGTGCAAAAGGATCGCGGCGATGTCGCTGAAATCCAGACTCTCCGGAACCTTCTTGCGGAGACGCGTATTCACCCCCAAGTTATGTTCTTCCACGCTTGCGATTTTCGCACGGAGGGCGTCTTCGCCGATTCGTGTGAGGGATTCTTTTGTCAGGTTGGCCGGTTTCGGGGTGTCATCCAGGAACGATTCCAGCCATTTTGCCATTTTGGTTCGGTCTTGCTGATGGGTTTGTGCCATGGGTCATCCACCTTTCTATTTGTCTATGATGGGGCAGCCTGGTTTCGCTCGGGCCGCTTTGATTCTTTTAATCTTCTATTTTTTTAAACAGATTCTCTCCTTCTTGTAGTCTCTTATTCTTTCTTGTGGTGTATGGGTGGAATGGCTAGGGTCCTTGAGGAAAATTTGTGTTCTCTAGCCATCGACACGATGGTCGCCTCGGGATTCTGACCGATGTTGGCAGGGGCTCTGTATACGGGGAAACAGAAGGCAAACTCTCAACTATATAACAAATGGAAAATAATGTCAATCCCTCACTTCAAGTCAACGCGTCCCAGCTTTTTGGGACACACCTGATCTGATAGGGGGTTTTTTGTCGTCGAAACGCAGTCACATCAAGGGGTTGCGGGGTTTTATGTGCGTGTCCCAAATTCGATTTTCAAAGTTGGGACAGGGCGGTTTTCAACTGTCTTAAAAACGCCGAAAAACCAGTCGTATCAAGGGTTCATCCGGTTTTGGGCGTGTCCCAAATTCGAGGCGGTCCTTTTTGGCCGTTTTTCGTCTGAAATTGGCGGTGAAGCCAGTCACATCAAAGGGTTGAGGGGTTTTCGCGCGAGGTTTTCGTGTCCCAAGCTGTCCCAACTTTTTGAGGAAAAACCCTTGTGCTCATGCAAGGGTGGTCGATTATTCATGCATGAACCTGTATAAAATAGCGGCTCATTTCGCGATCCACGTCACAGAAATAAGGGTGTTTCCCCTGAAAATGGCGTTATTTTTGGGACAAACCAGGATTAGTTGGGACAAATCACAGGTAAATTGGGACAAATGCCCTCGAACTTGGGACATTTTTTGCAAATCTGGGACACCTAAATCCCATAATACCAAGGGTTTAAGAGCTTTTTTTCTTCTTTGTCCCAAATAAATATTAAAAATATATAAAGAAAAGTTTTGCTCCTGCATAAAGTACCTGTGGATAAGGGAGCGCAGAAATAAAAAGTTTTAGTTCTTTGAATTTGGGACACGCAGCTCTCTATTAAAATTTTTTCTGTGACTTAAAAAAATAGAAATATTTTACAATATTAAACAGTAACTTGTAGATTAAATTTCCAAATATTGGTATAATTAAACTACCATCAAACGTTTACGGATTGAATCTGTGACCATCATGGTTGAGATTGGTCCCTAAAATGACTACCCGATGAGGAAGGGAGGTGAGGCCGGTATGTCCTCCAAATTGACAGAGTTCGGTCGAATGACCCGGAAGCTCCGGGTGGAACACGACGAGTATTTAAAAGACATGGCGGGACACCTGGGTGTCACACCCGCATATCTGTCCGCTGTTGAACGAGGGCAGCGCAATGCCCCTTATGAATGGGTTGGTCTATTGCAGATTGCCTATGGTTTGACCCATGATGTCGCCGAACGCTTGAAACAAGCCCTGGCGGAATCCCGCGCGTATGCCAAGTTGGACATCTCGCACCTTTCGGCTGGCGATAGGCGATTCATGGAATTGATTGCAGAACGGCTCCAGTCATTTGACGAAGAGGAGCGGTAATGGATCATATTTAGCGTTTTCTATATCACTGATAGTTTGTAAACTTAAACCGCTAATAAAAGCCAGGTCCTCTTGTGTCAATTGTTGTTCGGTTCGCAGTCTTTTAATGGTTTTTCCTAGCTTCTGTTTAACGTTCATGAATTTATCCCCTTATCTCAATATTTTTCACATAATGCTAGCTGATTTAAAATCGTCATCCTACCATCTATATTAATTATTTTTGAATGCTGTGCAATTTATTAGGCATACTGGGACTTCATCATTTTGTTCCCACTGATGCATTCTAAGAACTATCATAGCATCTGCTAGAAAAAGAAAAAACAAATGAAGAAGGAATAGAACCAGCAAGCCATTTTTCGGAGAAAAGTGAACTCCATCAATGAGTAAAAGGTTTAAATTATTATAGGAACTAAAAGATTACGATCACATAAATAAATTGAATGTTTCAAAGGATCAGCATGAAACCCTGATCACTTGGCAAAATAATCATAATAGAAAACGCTTGCATTTTTTCGGATTCGTTTTATAATACTTGTATACAAGTATACTTGATTAACTAGGAAGGTGAGGAAATGACGAAAAAAAGCGAATTTCTTTATCCCCAAAAATGGCTTTCTAAGGCCTCGACTGGTGACCGTGTTGCGAGTGAACTGCGGATGCAAATCATTTCGGGACTGATTGAAAGCGGTGCCATCCTATCGGAAAATAAACTGGCTACAGATTTTAACGTGAGTCGCTCACCCATTCGTGAAGCGCTTAAAATACTCTCAGCAGAAAACCTGATCCGCCTGGAAAGAATGGGTGCTGTGGTCATCGGTCTGACAGAAAAAGATATCGAAGAGATTTACGATGTACGTTTATTGATTGAGTCATTTGTTTTTGAACGACTCATTAAAATTGATACAACTGACCTTGTAATTGAGTTGAGCAAAATCCTAGAAATGATGAAAATCGCCATAAAGTACAAGGACGCCGACGAATTCAGCCTGCAGGATGTACTTTTCCATGAAACGATCATCCGGGCTATCGACCATTCCTACATCAGAATGATCTGGGATAACACGAAGCCTGTGATGGAAGCTTTCATCTTGTTATCGATGCGGGCAAGAATCGAAGAAAAATACGATGATTTCAACCGCATCCTCGAAAATCACAAACTTTATATTGAAGCCATCAAAACTAAGAATCGCGAACTTATGATTAAATCCTTACACCAAAATTTTGATGATGTTCAAGGTAAAGTAGACGACCTTTGGATATCACAGCAAACGCTTTCTAAAGGAGTGGAGAAAAGTGACTGAGTATATGTTAGGGGTCGACATCGGTACAACTAGTACGAAGGCTGTCCTTTTCAGCGAAAAAGGCGAAGTCATCCAGCAGGAGAACATTGGCTACCCTCTTTACACACCGGATATTTCAACAGCAGAGCAAGATCCTGAAGAAATTTATATGGCTGTTCTTACGGCCATCACAAAAATCATGAAGCACAATCAGCAAAAAAAGCTGGCGTTCATTTCATTTAGCAGCGCGATGCACAGCGTCATTGCGATTGATGATAATGACGAGCCGCTAACACCTTGCATTACGTGGGCGGATAACCGCAGTGAGGCATGGGCGCATAAAATCAAAACACAACTGAATGGGCATGAAATTTACAAGCGCACTGGAACGCCGATCCATCCGATGTCGCCTTTAAGCAAAATCGCATGGATCGTGAACGAGCGTCCTGAAATCGCTGCTAAAGCAAAAAAGTACATCGGCATCAAGGAATTTATTTTCAAAAAGTTCTTTGACCAGTATGTGGTGGACCACTCGCTGGCATCAGCGATGGGAATGATGAATCTTAAAAAGCTGGAATGGGACGAAGAGGCTCTGCAAATTGCGGGAATCTCAACAAATCAATTATCAGAGCTTGTACCGACAACAACAACCTTCACGAATTGCAACCCGGAATTAGCAAAGCAAATTGGGATTGATCCCGAAACTCCTTTCGTCATCGGCGCAAGTGACGGCGTCCTTTCCAACCTTGGCGTCAATGCGATTGGCAAAGGCGAAATTGCGGTCACGATTGGGACAAGCGGAGCAATCCGCACGATCATCGACGAGCCGCAAACCGATGAAAAAGGACGGATTTTCTGCTACGCACTGACTGAAAAGCACTGGGTGATTGGCGGCCCTGTCAACAATGGCGGGATGGTCCTTCGCTGGATCCGAGATGAATTTGCAGCATCGGAAGTCGAGACGGCAAAGCGTTTAGGAATCGATCCTTACAATGTTTTAACAAAAATCGCTGAGCGTGTAAGGCCAGGAGCAGAAGGATTGCTGTTCCACCCATACCTTGCGGGTGAGCGTGCTCCGTTATGGAATCCAGATGTCCGAGGTTCATTTTTCGGAATGACCATGTCCCATAAAAAAGAGCATATGATCCGTGCCGCATTAGAGGGTGTCATTTTCAACCTATATACCGTCTTTTTAGCGCTTACTGAAGCTATGGAGAGCCCGGTTACAAGAATTCAGGCAACCGGCGGCTTCGCAAGGTCAGATGTCTGGCGCCAGATGATGTCCGATATATTTGACATCGAGGTGGTCGTTCCTGAAAGCTATGAAAGCTCCTGCCTTGGCGCTTGTATCCTCGGTCTTTATGCAACAGGTAAAATTGATTCGTTTGATGTAGTTTCTGATATGATTGGCAGCACATACAAGCACACACCAAGTGAAGAAGCTGCAAAAGAATATAGGCAGCTCGTGCCGATTTTCATCAGTTTATCGAGAGCCTTGGAAAAGGATTATTCACGAATCGCCAACTATCAAAGAAGTTTGATTAAGTAAGGGGGATGCACCTCATCCTCTCACAAAAATGTTAGCGCTTTATTTTATAAGTGGGCCTAATCCCATCACAAAGCACGCTTTATTTTACAGAGGAAACACCCTGCTAAAAGCAGGAAATATAGACATCTTAGGGGGAAATTACAATGCCATTAGTTATTGTAGCAATTGGTATCTTAGCTTTACTTTTATTGATTATGGGCTTCAAGCTCAACACATTCATTTCCTTGATCATCGTTTCGTTTGGTGTAGCATTGGCACTTGGTATGCCACTTGATGAAATTGTTAAGACAATCGAAGCCGGTTTGGGTGGAACACTTGGCCACTTAGCACTTATTTTCGGTCTTGGCGCTATGCTTGGCAAATTAATTGCTGACTCTGGCGGTGCCCAGCGTATCGCGATGACACTTGTGAACAAATTTGGTGAAAAGAACATCCAGTGGGCGGTGGTTGCTGCTTCATTCATTATCGGTGTCGCTCTATTCTTCGAAGTAGGTTTAGTACTATTGATCCCAATCGTATTTGCGATTTCAAGAGAATTAAAGATTTCAATTCTGTATCTTGGTATTCCAATGACTGCCGCTTTATCAGTCACACACGGCTTCCTCCCTCCTCACCCAGGTCCAACTGTAATTGCTGGTGAGTATGGCGCAAACATTGGTGAAGTATTGCTTTATGGTTTTATCATTGCAATTCCAACTGTTATTTTGGCAGGTCCAGTATTTACGAAAATCGCTAAAAAACTTGTACCGCAATCTTTCAACAAGACAGGAAACATCGCTTCTTTAGGCGAACAAAAAACATTCAAGCTGGAAGAAACACCAGGTTTCGGTATCAGCGTTTTCACAGCACTACTACCAGTTATTTTAATGTCTATCGCGACAATTATTTCTTTACTGCAAAAAACAATGGGATTTGAGAATAATAGTTTCCTAGCTGCAATCCAATTCATCGGTGATGCAGGAACTGCCATGCTAATCTCGCTATTAGTGGCAATTTACACAATGGGCTTGGCCCGGAACATCCCGATCAAAACTGTAATGGATTCTTGTACAACAGCAATCTCTCACATCGGCATGATGCTATTGATCATCGGTGGCGGAGGTGCCTTCAAACAAGTATTGATTAATGGCGGCGTTGGTGACTATGTAGCAGAACTTTTCAAAGGTACTTCTCTTTCACCAATCCTGCTTGCCTGGATTATCGCAGCCATCCTGCGTATCTCTCTAGGATCGGCAACGGTTGCTGCATTAACAACAGCAGGTCTCGTTATTCCATTGCTTGGCCAAACTGACGTAAACCTTGCTCTAGTCGTACTTGCAACAGGAGCAGGAAGCTTGATTGCATCACACGTGAACGACGCAGGCTTCTGGATGTTCAAAGAATACTTCGGCCTAAGCATGAAAGAAACATTTGCAACATGGACACTGCTTGAAACGATTATTTCAGTAGCAGGATTAGGATTCATTTTATTGCTTAGCCTGTTTGTATAAGAAAGGCACAAACGCCTTGATCAGCCCTGACAAGCGTTGGAGGGCCGACCGGTGAAGTCGTTTTTTGACTTCATTGGGCGGACCGAAACGTCTCGAGGGGCTAGGCGTTGAAGCTAGACAATTCTCGAAGCCAAATTTTTAACTTATAGTATAAAAGAAGAGGTCAGCCTTTCGTTGAGAGGCTGACCTTTTTATGCGCAAAAGCACTTTCGAATTAATGGTTGTTTTCGAACTTGCTTTCGCCCACCTACACAAACCACCTAATATAAACCCCAACGGCTATGAATGATAACAAAATAACCACCACATAAATCACTGTAAGATTCGTTGTGTTTTTTTTCGTGGCTTTGCTATATTCCTCGTCTCCCTTGCCGGACAATAACAATGTTGCCAGCAGTGCTCCAATGAGAATTATGATGACTAAAACAAGACCAAGGGTCATGTAAACACCTCTTAACATATAAAATCATCTTAATTATAACAAACTCCAACGAAAGTCTGAGAAATTCTCATTCCAATCTCCGGCCTCAAAGGTGTTTCTCCACTATATAATAAAACTAAAGTATTGAATCGAGGTGCTGAAAATGAAGAAACCTTGGTCTGAAAAAATGCCCGCAGTCCAATTCCGGATTGCACGGCCAACGGATCAATTAGAGAAAGTCGTTGAATTTTTGCCGTGATGGGCTTGGGCTTGAAGTAGTTGGCGGGTTTGAGAAGCATGATGGTTATGACGGGGTGATGCTAGGCCTGCCTGATTTGCCGGCGTGACGATTGCCAATCCGGATGGCTGGAGAATCGTGCTGCAGAATACCGAAGGGTTGGAAAACACTGATTGGCTGCAGAATCATGCTCCAGAACACTGAAGGGCTCGGCAGTAAATAAAACGAGAAGGCACTTCTGCGGTTCAAGTGCAGAAGTGCCTTCTTTTTTAATATTCCAGCTCCGCAACCTTCTCATAACTGCCCATTTTATGGCTTGTAATTTTTTCAGCGGACAGGGCGTACATTGTGTCGCCGATATAGAGCAGTCGCTGAATTTGGTGCTCCCATTCTTCGTAATATGGCATGTCGCCATTAATATGAGTAATTTTAGACTTCAGCTTAAATCCGGTCGCAGGATCGATACTATAAACATATGCTCCCTGATATTCAAAGATTTGTTCGTGATCATTCTTCTCACTGTTTCGGTAAACCGAAATCGGGAAGGCAAAGATGTCTTTGTCTTTATTGAACAGCAAAGCTTTATGGTCATGGTTCAATGGTGAGTAAGTGCCGCGACCTCCAATGATCTCAGTAAATTTCTCTTTCGGATTGGACATGTCACTGACATCGAACAAGGAGATTTTGACTCCATCTGTAAGGATTCGCGGCTGCGAGGCTCCTTTTTCAGCGACGATTTTCGTATCCTGGCCGAAGCCGATGATATGGTTTTCATCATACGGATGCAGATAATTGCTGAAGCCCGGGATTTTCAATTCGCCAAGCACTTTCGGATTGGCTGGATCGCTTGCATCGAATACAAACAGCGGATCGGTTTCTTTAAAAGTAACCATATAGATGCGGTCACCCATGAACCTTGCGGAATAAATCCGTTCTCCTCGCGCCAGTTCTTCAATCTTTCCGGTTTCCTTTAAATTTTTATTCAGAATATAGAGATGGTTGCTAGAAGGGCGTTGTTCATCCCACGCATAGCCTTTCGTCGTCACGACGCGGAAATAGCCATTGTGCTCATCCATCGAGAACTGGTTCAGCACGGTTCCCTGCACGGTGGCGGAGCTGTGGTATTTTACATCCAGGCCCTTAACCTCAAATTTATGGACATCGGTGTCCGGCGCGATGACACCACGATCCTTCCTCTCCATATCCCCATAGTTCTCAACAGCAAGGTAGAGGTTTTCCGTGGACATATAAAGCTGGTTGCCGCTGCCCAAATACGTGGTCATGGCTGCTTCCTTTTTTGGCTGGTCAAGATCAAGCGCTGCAATCATCGTATAGTTTGGCTGACGCGACTCCGGGAAATAGCGAATATCGTCATAAGCGACTGTTTTTTCCTTTGTTCCCATTGCTGTATCAGTAAACTTTGGCCTGATATCAATTTCCCTATTTTCCTTCAATAGCCAGTAATCCGGATAATGCTGAGTAATCAGGTAAACGAGGTTATCCACCTTTCTCGCTGATACATAGTGCCCTTCCAATTTGACTTCACGGACCTGCTTCGGATCAGCAGGATTTTTAACATCATAGACAATCATGGTCGTCATCTGCATCATCGGGGCAATCAGCGTATCTTTTGCAGCTTCATCATATGGCTTGTAAATTTCATTGTACTGATGGCCAATGACCACCAGCTGATCGTCTTGCAGGAATAGCTGACTAGGTGAAAAATTCTCAGCAAAATGCAAGACCGATAAAACCTTCATCTGCGTGCCAGGCACCGCTTGAATGATCCGCACCTTATTATGCTCAGCCTGAAAAATGCTTTTCCCATCAGTTTTGACGATATCCGCTTCATCAACGCCCTGAACCTGGACATTCGTTTCGGAAACATCTCCGCCGCCTCCGGACTTATCGGCAGCCACTGACTCCTCCGACGCTTTATCCTCGCCAGCAGAGAAGGATTCTTTCAATCCGCCAAACCAGCTTCGGGCCTCATTCTCTTCCTCTATAATCTCTTCAAAATAGCTCGCCAGATTCTCCTGCGAGCCAACCGTCGGAAGCGTTTCTTTTACAACGAACTTCCAGTTATGCTCAGAGTTCAGCTCCCTGCCGAGCGAAGATTTAATTCCTTTTTTAAAATGAACGGTATACTCCTTCGCTTTGAGGTCATAACCGTTTTTCGGAGGATGGATGTAAATGGTTTTCCGGTCGTCACCCAGCTCCAGCTTCGTGTCGAGCTTCTCTCCGTTATCATTCGTCACATAAATTAGATCAGCATCAAGACTTTTTTCAGAGATTTTCTCAGAAAACTCTAGCTTCCACACCTTATTCGGCAGGACCACATGCTCCTCTTCCCACGCATTCACTACTTTGAACTGGGAAAAAGAAAAGAAAGCCACTGCAACTGAAATGAGCAACAAACCGCTTATTAACCACCATTTTTTCATCATTTTTCGAACCCCCTTGTAAAATTAGACGGGGAATGCTCGCTGGTGTTTCAGGTTTTAACCTAAAAATTACAATTCAGGAAGAAATCCCATGAAAAAGCAGGCAAAATACCTTTAAGATAGGAGATTTAACTTTACCGGAAAAATTTCTAATAGCGAAAAATCAAATTTTATAGCGAGAATATCTTTTTTATAGCGACTTTTTTATTTTTATAGCGACTTTCAATTTTTAATAGCGAAAATCATAATTTTATAGCGAGTTTCTAATTTTTATAGCGAACTGGAAATTCCGCTCGTTTTTTCCCAATTATCTTGTATAATAAAAAGCTCCTCCGCATCACGAAGGAACTCTGATTTTACTAAACTCTTCTCCTGGCACGGGTTTACTGAAATGATAGCCTTGTGCCTCGTTGCAGTGGTGCTGTTTCAATACTCCTAACTGGTCTACTGTCTCCACGCCTTCTGCAATGACGGACAACCCCAGGTTATGCGCCATCAAAATAATCGTTGTAGCTATGTTTTCGTCGCTTTTATTGTCGGCGATGTCCTTCACGAAGCAGCGGTCGATTTTCAAATGATCAATCGGGAATCTCTTCAGGTAACTCAGCGAGCTGTAGCCTGTGCCAAAATCGTCAATCGAGATATTCACTCCAAGCTCCTTCAGCTCATGAAGAATCACGCTTGCTTTCTCTACGTCCATTGTCATGCTTTCAGTAATCTCAATCGTAAGGAAGCGCGGCTCGACTCCGGCCAACTCAAGAGTTTCCTTAATCATCGGAATCAAATCAGGCTGATAAAATTGGCGAATCGATAAGTTCACGGATACCGTCAACCGATCCATGCCATTCGAGTGCCAGTCCTTGAGCTGCTGCAGGGCTGTTTTCAGCACCCACTCACCAATCGGAATGATTAATCCCGTTTCTTCCGCAATCGGAATGAACTGATCTGGTGATACATGACCAACTCTTTCATTTTGCCAGCGGATAAGCGCCTCCGCTCCTTTGATCTCATTCTTGCATAAGTTCACAATCGGCTGATAATGAAGCGCAAATTCATTGCGTTCGAGCGCTTTGCGGAGTTCATTTTCAATCTGAAGCCTTTCAAATGCTTTGCGATCAAGCAACACATCATACATCTGGTAATTATTTCGCCCCTGCTTTTTTGCCTGATACATCGCGACATCCGCCTTGCTCAACAGCATGTCAACTTCCTCGCCATCATCTGGATAAAAGCTCATGCCTATACTCGTTGAGATGAAAATATCTGTACCATCAATGACAAAAGGCTCCTCTAATGCCTTGAGGATTTTTCGAGCAACGGCTTCGGCTTTTTCCTTCGTCGTATGCTCTAGTAAAATAGTGAACTCGTCCCCGCCCTGTCTCGAGAACAAGTCACCGTCTCCCAGACAATCTTTTAATTTATCAGAAACATGCACAAGCAGCCGGTCACCAATCGAATGGCCAAGAGAGTCGTTCACGTACTTAAAACGATCGAGGTCGAGGAACATCAGGCTCACTTTTTCTTCCTGAGCCAGATTTGTCTTGGCAATGGCCTTTTGAACTCTTTCATCAAACCGTCTGCGGTTCGCCAGCCCGGTCAATGCATCATGATAAGCCATAAAATCAATCTTCTCTTTTGCCCGATAGTGCTGAATCACAAGGCTGGTGAGGTCTGTTGCTTTTTCAATGATTTTCCGGTCCTTCTCGCGTGGAGACCTCGTACTGCAATAATACATGCCAAATGTGCCAATCACCCTCTGGTCATCATCAAAAACTGGTGATGACCAGCAAGCCTTCAAATCATAGGGAAGAGCAAGCTCGCGGTAATGCTCCCATAATGGATCGTTCTCAATATCTGTCACGACTACGGATTTTCCAAAAAAGGCCGCCGTGCCACAGGAACCAGCTGTGGGACCAATCGGCATACCATCCACTGCTGCATTGTATACCGGCGGCAAATGGGGAGATGATCCATGATGCAATTTCATTCCCTCTTGATCCGCAATCAGGATGGAACAGTGTGCTCCGTCGGTAAAAGCTTCAATAAAATAGACAATTTCATCAAGAACTTCCTGAAAACCAGCTCCCTTTGCCATCATTTTAAGGATCCGGTTTTGGCCTCTCACCAATGCCTCGAGCTCCTTTTTTTCCGTGATATCTTGCGCGCAGCCGACAACTCCCAGGATTTCTTCTCCAACCTTAATCGGTACTGCTGTGATCATCAGATTGACACGCTCACCTGTCCCCTTCCTTAAAATTGCCGTTTCAAAACTCTCACGTTCTCCTCTTGTGACCCGTTTAAAATGCTTTATTGTTTCCTCAACATAATCATCATGAACAATCGAAATAAAATTCATTTCCATCGCTTCTTCAATGGTATAACCCGTTATGGCTGCCGCCTCATCATTAAAAACAATAAAATTCCCTTCCATATCAAGGCATAACACCCATCATGGTTATAATCAAACAAGGATTTATATACCTCAAAAAGAGAGCTGTTATTTAAATCTGGCTTCATTCCAGTCCCCCCATCCCTTTAAACTTTAAGTATATACATGTCATATCGGCACTCCCTTACTATGGTTATACAGGTATTTTTTAACAGTTAGGTCTGTTGGACTAGTATTTTAATAAAAACATGAAGAAAATCTTCTGAATTCAGGCACCAATGATATCATTGGCGGTCAGAATTTTTATTAATGAAACATTTCCCTGACCCAATACGTATAAAATCTTGCAAGCTTAACATTTGCCACTGAATTCAGTACACTGTTTGTTATTGACACATTTTTCAAGACAGGGAGCTTTTATAAAATGGGTAAACAGAAACAGCAAACAAGCTTAAAGCCTTTCCTTTCACTGATTTTATCGACAAATATTCCGAAGGCTGCGCTTTTCATCGGGCTGGCTGCGAGTATCATCACGACTCTGGCTGGCCTGGTGGTTCCGCTCCTGACGAAAAACCTGGTTGACGGCTTTTCCGTTGAGGCGATCAGCGTTCCGCTTGTCTTCGCGATTGGCGCTGCCTTCGTTATTCAGGCATTGATCAGCGGGATTTCGATCTACCTGCTCAGTTATGTCGGGCAAAAGGTCGTCGCTAGGCTGCGCGAACAGATGTGGACGAAGCTCATCCGCATGCCTGTCCGCTATTTTGACAAGCAGTCGAGCGGTGAAACGGTCAGCCGGATTGTCAATGACACAAGTATTGTCAAAGACCTGATCACGAATTATTTTCCGAATTTCGCAACTGGGATCATTTCGATCATCGGTGCTGTGGTGATTTTGCTTGTGATGGACTGGAAAATGACCTTGCTCATGCTCATTTCCATGCCGCTGACGCTGGCCATCATGATGCCTCTTGGCAGGAAAATGGCCAAGATTGCACGCGGGCTTCAGGATGAGACGGCCGTTTTTACTGGACATATCACCCAGACTCTCGGCGAAATCCGCTTAATGAAAGCTTCGACAGCGGAAAAAATTGAAGAGGACAACGGCTATGGCGGAATTGATAAGCTGTTCAACTTTGGCTTGAAGGAAGCGCGAATCTTTGCGTTGATTGGTCCAGTCATGCAGCTGATGATCATGTCGTCATCGTCATCATCATTGCCTACGGAGCATGCGTGTCGTGAATGGAACGATGTCGACCGGTGCGCTGATCGCCTTCCTGCTTTATTTATTCCAAATCATCATGCCGATTACTTCGTTCGCGATGTTCTTTACCCAGTTGCAAAAAGCGAAAGGTGCGACAGAACGGATCATCGAAATCCTCGACCAGCCACTTGAAGAAGGCCAGGTAGGAATCGAAACAGACATTAGCAACCTGCCGATCACCATCGATAGTGTCAGCTTTGCATATAGCGAAGAAGAGCCTGTCATTGAAGGAGTATCCCTGGATGCCCAGCCTGGACAGATGGTTGCTTTCGTCGGGCCAAGCGGCGGCGGCAAAACGACCATGTTTGGTTTGATCGAACGTTTTTACGAACCGACAAAAGGAGAAATCCGGATTGGCAACACTCCAATTCAGAAACTATCATTAACCTCGTGGCGCAACCAGATCGGCTACGTATCACAGGAAAGCGCGATGATGGCCGGAACCATCCGTGAAAATCTGTATTATGGCCTCGAAAACGGGGACCAGATTCCGGATGGACGCCTGTGGGAAGTCGCAAAAATGGCCTATGCAGACCAATTCATCGCAGATTTTCCAAAGGGACTTGATACGGAAGTCGGTGAACGTGGCGTCAAGCTGTCTGGCGGACAAAGGCAGCGAATCGCAATCGCTCGCGCCTTCCTCCGCGATCCGAAAATCCTGATGATGGACGAAGCCACCGCGAGCCTCGACAGCCAGTCGGAAGGCATCGTCCAGCAAGCATTGACACGCCTGATGGATGGCCGGACGACATTCGTCATCGCGCACAGACTCTCGACCATCGTCAATGCAGATAAAATTGTTTTTATTGAAAAAGGAAGAGTGACCGGTATCGGCACACACCAGGAATTGATTCAAACGCATGATTTATACAGGGAGTTTGCACAGCAGCAGCTGGCATAGCCATCATTTACACAGAGAGTTTGCACAGCATATGGCACA
>NZ_BAUW01000063.1 GCF_000517385.1 Mesobacillus boroniphilus JCM 21738
TTCTTGTCATTAGTTTAATATTTCCGGAAGGATTTGAAGGCTGTGGGGAGAATATTTAAAATAAGGTGGTGAAAAGTGGGGGAATGTGGTACATTGTATTTAGAAAGTGGGGGTAGTGGCATGTTCATGGGTGAATACCATCATAATGTTGATAGCAAAGGCCGATTGATCATCCCTGCCAAGTCCGTGAAAACCTGGGAGAAATGTTCATTCTTACCCGGGGACTTGACCAGTGTTTATTTGGCTATCCCGTTTCTGAATGGTCAGTGATCGAAGAAAAGTTAAAAGGACTTCCGCTGACTAAAAAAGATGCACGAGCATTTACCCGTTTCTTCTTTTCGGGTGCTATCGAGAGTGAAATTGACAAACAGGGGAGAGTCAATATTCCTTCCCCGTTGATGCAGTACGCCAAGCTTGAGAAAGAATGTGTGATTTTAGGTGTTTCCAATCGAATTGAAATTTGGAGCAAAGCCATCTGGGAAGAATATTTCGCAGAATCTGAGGAATCTTTTGCTGAAATTGCAGAAAATATGATTGGATTTGATATTTAAGGGTAACATTATTCCGATATAATATTACCTGCTCCTCGATTGGAAAGGTGGATCATAATGTTCAAACATACAACAGTTTTACTGGAAGAAACAGTAGACGGGCTCAATATCAAGCCTGAGGGTACATATGTGGATTGCACTCTCGGTGGCGCAGGCCACAGTGAATTGATTTTGTCCAAGCTTTCGGCAAAAGGAAAGCTATACGCGTTTGACCAGGACGATGTCGCAATTGCAAATGCAAAAGAAAAGCTTGCTGCTTATGGAGACAGACTGACAATCATTAAAAGCAACTTTCTCTATCTGAAGGAAGAGCTAGAAAACCATTGTGTAACTGAGGTTGACGGTGTGCTTTATGACCTTGGAGTCTCATCGCCACAGCTGGACACTCCTGAACGAGGCTTCAGCTACCATCATGATGCTCCGCTTGATATGCGGATGGACCAGGACGCACCATTGTCCGCTTACGAAGTAATTAATGAATGGCCATATGAGAAATTGGTCAAAATCTTTTTCCGTTATGGGGAAGAGAAATTTTCAAAGCAGATTGCCAGAAAGATCGAGGCAGCAAGGGAAAGTAAACCTATTGAAACTACTGGTGAACTTGTCCAGTTGATCAAGGATGCGATTCCTGCTCCTGCAAGGAGAAAAGGCGGTCATCCCGCAAAGAGGGTTTTCCAGGCGGTGAGAATCGCTGTTAATGATGAACTTGGTGTATTTGAAAAATCACTCGAGCAGGCTATTGACTTGCTTTCTGTAGGCGGAAGGATCAGTGTTATCACCTTCCACTCACTGGAAGACAGGATTTGTAAGGTTACCCTGAAAAAAGCGAGCGAAACACCGCCGCTGCCTCCAGGATTGCCAATCATACCTGAAGAATACCAGCCGAAGCTTAAGCTGGTCACTAGAAAACCAATCCTGCCTTCAGAGGAAGAGCTAGAGTTCAATAACAGGGCGAGATCCGCAAAACTGCGTATCGCTGAAAAAGTAAAAAAATAATAATATAAAATATAATTTTCAGGAGGGAAAATGATGAGCAATCTGGCTAGAAAATTGCAGCAAGAACAGCAACAGCAAACTGTTCAGGCACCGGCAAAAGCACCGGCAAAACGCAATTCGATACTGACGCCTGCAGAAAAAATCCTGATGTTTGTTTTCGGGGCAATTGTTTGCTTCGGCGCAACATTCATGGTTTCAAAACAGGCAGCCATTTATGAAGTCAACAAAGAAATCCAAATCATTGAAGGCAATATTCAGGAGCAGCAAAAGATTAACAGTGACCTAGAAATCCAGATTAGCGAATTAAGTACCTATGAAAGAATCAAACAGGTAACAGAAAAGCTCGGTTTAACATTGAACGAAGACAATGTTAAAGGTGTGGAAAACTGATGATCAAGAAACAGCCAAATATGAATGCAGGAGCAGCGGTATTATTCGTAATATTCAGCCTGCTCTTTTTTATCTTAATTTTCAGGTTCATTACAATCCAGTTCACCGGGGAAGTGCATGGACAAGCCCTGGCTGCAAGGGCGCAGCAAAAGTACTCGAATGACAAAGTAATCGAGGCGACAAGAGGTACGATTTTTGACCGAAAAGGCGAAGTTGTTGCTGAGGATACAACTGCCTACACGCTTGTCGCTATCCTTAATGAATCTGTGACAACGAATAAAAAGAAACCAAAGCATGTGAACGATCCTGCGAAGACAGCAGAAGTGCTAGCGAAGTATATTGATATGAGTGAGTCGGATATCTATAAAAGGCTGACGAAAAAAGGCGCATGGCAGGTTGAATTCGGAAAAGCCGGACGCGACATTTCCCATCAAGCCAAACGTAAAATTGAAGAGGAGAAGCTGCCGGGAATTACTTTTTTACGAGATTCTAAGAGATTCTATCCGAACGGTGTATTCTCATCCCATTTAGTCGGATTTGTAGAAAAGGCAGAAACAGAGGAAAATAAAACTGTTACTTTTGGAAAGCTGGGGATAGAAAAAATACTTAATAAGGAATTGACTGGTAAAAATGGCTCACTTTCATTCGAAAGTGATTTATGGGGTTTCCTTTTACCTGATGGGGAGAAAAAAGTCACCCCTGCCCAAGATGGCAGCAATGTGTTTTTAACGATTGATAAAAAAATCCAAACGTTCGTGGAGGATGCAGTCGATCGTGTAGATGAAGAATATAAGCCAAAGAAAATAATTGCAGTCGTCGCTGATCCGAAAACAGGCGATATCCTGGCGATGGCACAGCGTCCGAGCTTCCATCCGACTACAAGAGATGGGCTGGATAATAGCTGGCATAACGAAGTGGTAGAAACACCGATTGAGCCAGGGTCGACGATGAAAATTTTTACGCTTGCAGCGGCAATTGAGGAGAACAAATGGAATCCGAATGAGTGGTATAAATCTGGTTCTTATAAAGTTACCGAAAACTCCCAGCTGATTCGCGATCATAACGGCAGCGGCTGGGGCTCAATTACCTATCTTGAAGGAATCCAGCGTTCATCGAATGTAGCAGTGGCAAAGCTGGTAAATGAAAAAATCGGTACGGGAATATTCCGGGAGTATTTGACTGATTTTGGCTTTGACCAGCCTACTGGCATTGACCTTCCAAACGAAGCAGCTGGAACTATTGTTTATAGATGGCCGATTGAGAAAATCACAACATCATACGGCCAGGGAACAACTGTGACACCAATCCAGATGATCCAGGCAGCAACAGCAGTAGCTAATGATGGGAAGATGATGAAACCCCGTGTGATTGATAAGATTGTCGATCCTAATACTGGCGAAGTGATTAAGCAGGAAGAGCCGAAGTCAGTCGGCCAGCCTATATCCGCTGAAACTGCAAAGCAAGTGCGAGATGTTTTAGGGACGGTTGTAACTGGTGAGCATGGTACGGGGAAATCATACGCAATCGAGGGATACGAGGTTGCTGGTAAAACTGGTACTGCGAACTTAACAGCCAACGGCAGTTATTTAGATGGAGCGAGCGATTACCTGTTTTCATTCCTTGGTATGGCTCCAAAAGACGATCCTAAGCTAATTGTCTATGTCGCCGTTCAACAGCCGGAAATCGACCATTATTTTAAAGGATCGATTCCAACGTCTATGATATTCAAATCTGTGATGAAGAGCAGTCTTCAGTATTTGAACATCAAACCTGCCTCTATGGAAAAGCTGAATCCATACCAGTTCCTGAGGTAACCGGTATGAATTCAGTAGAAGCAAAGAAGCTGCTTGAATCCAAAGGGTTTGAAACCGTGATCATAGGAGACGGAAACCAGGTCGAGGAGCAGCTGCCGAAGGCAGAGCTAATGGCTCTCGAGGGAGAAAAAGTCTTTATCACGGCTACGGGAGTCATGACATACCCTGATATGACAGACTGGTCACTCAGGGACGTCATGAAGCTGGCGCAAATTACAGATATTAAGCTAAACAAAGCCGGCAGCGGCTATGTCACAAAACAAAGCCTTAAGCCTGGGGTACCAATCAATAAAGGTGAAAACCTTGTTGTCGAGCTGGAAACCCCGCTGCAGCAATTTGAGAAATCATTGAAAACTGAGGAAGAAAATGAAGAAACAGAGGAAGTGGGCGGATGAGCCTTCCTCTGTTTTTTTATTTCGAGAAGGTTCTTTTGTAAATTTTCTTATACCCTGACAAGACTACGGTTAATTTGCCTCTGGTTCAGACAACATCTTAGTGGTAGATTTTTCATTTCTTCAGAGGTCGCCCCAGGTTCGGATAAAACGAAAGTCGCAGCTCTCCGATTTGTCCGAAGTAGCCCCAGGTTCCGCCAATATCCCCGCTAGTAACCCTCAGGAGTCGGCATAAGCAGTCCTAACTTCAGGTTCCAAACGAACCTCAGCTTGTCTCTATTTCTTGTTATATTCTAATTCGTACAAGCATATATTTGAACGAGTGTCTGAGAGTATCTCAATTTACTATTGGAACAACTATATGGGGAGGTTCGTTCAATATATGCGTGTATCAAATGTGACGGTCAGAAAGAGGCTGGCTCTCGTTCTGGTGGTTGGAATTTTGGTGTTTTTCATCATAGATGTCCGGCTGGGCTATGTGCAATTTATGCTTGGAGATGTTTTGACGGTGAAGGCAAAGGATTCTTGGAGCAGGAACGTGCCATTTGAACCTCGACGCGGGGAAATAACGGATAGGAATGGCGTGGCGCTCGCAACGAATATTAGTGCACCGACTGTTTACGTGGTGCCTCGCCAGGTGGAGGATCCAGTAGCTGCGGCAGAAATATTGGCGAAGGCTTTAAATATGTCAAAGGAGAAGGCCTATCAACATATTACTAAAAGAGCGATGATTGAGAGAATTCCAGAGGGCAGAAAGATTTCTCATGAGAAAGCGAAGGAAATCAGGGCGCTTGATATCAATGGTGTATACATTGGCGAGGATTCTAAGCGGCATTATCCTTATGGAAGCTATTTGTCACATGTGCTCGGATTCGCAGGGATTGACAACCAGGGGTTGATGGGACTGGAGCTCTATTATGATAAAGAATTAAAAGGCCAAAAGGGCTCAGTTCAATTTTATGCGGATGCCAAACAGCAGCGGATGAACAATATGGCGGATGACTATGAGCCGCCGGTGGACGGGCTGGACCTGAAGCTGACAATCGACAGCAGGGTACAGACCATCGTCGAGAGGGAGATGGATATTGCCCAGGCAAAATATAATCCTGATGGCATCATTGCGATTGCCATGAATCCGAATAATGGGGAAATCCTCGCCATGTCAAGCAGGCCAGACTTTGATCCGGCCAACTTTCGCAATGTTGCACCAGAAGTTTACAACCGGAACCTGCCTATTTGGAGCACGTATGAACCAGGTTCTACTTTCAAAATTGTCACTCTTGCTGCTGCACTTCAGGAAGGAAAGGTCGACCTAGAAAAAGATCACTTCCATGACTCAGGTTCAGTTGAAGTGGCAGGGGCAAGAATACGCTGCTGGAAAAAGGATGGACATGGAAGCCAATCCTTCCTTGAAGTTGTCGAGAATTCCTGCAACCCTGGTTTCGTTGAGCTCGGGGACAGACTTGGAAAAGAAAAACTGTTCAAATATGTGAAAGACTTCGGATTCGGCGAGAAAACAGGCATTGACCTTCAAGGGGAAGGCAAAGGAATCCTGTTCAACCTTGACAGGGTCGGTCCGATTGAGCAGGCAACAACGGCTTTTGGGCAGGGTGTTTCTGTAACACCGATCCAGCAGGTCGCTGCGGTTTCAGCCGCAGTAAATGGTGGAATACTGTATACACCGTACATTGCAAAAGAATTAATCGATCCGGTTACTGGAGAAGTTGTCATGAAAAAATCTCCCCAGGCAAAAAGAAGGGTAATCTCTGAGGAAACTTCAAAAGAAATTAGACATGCGCTTGAAAGTGTCGTAGCTAAAGGTTCAGGTAAAAATGCTTATGTTGACTCTTACAGAGTTGGCGGCAAAACTGGTACTGCCCAGAAGGCAAAGGAGGGACGCTACCTCGAAAATAACCATATCGTATCATTCATAGGTTTTGCACCTGCGGATGATCCGCAAATTGTTATTTATGTAGCGGTCGATAACCCGAAAGGTACAGTACAGTTTGGTGGGGTAGTAGCAGCTCCTATCGTTGGCGATATTATGGAAGACAGCCTGCGCGCTATGGAAGTTCCTCCGCGGAAGGATCAGATCGAAAAAGAATTGACATGGCTGGATACACCTATGGTCGAGGTCCCGGATTTGAAGGGATTAACCAAACAGGAACTCAGACAGCAATTGATCAACTTTAAACTCGATATTGCCGGCGACGGGGAGAAAGTTGTAAAACAGCTTCCTTCACCAGGAGTGAAAATCAAGGAAGGATCAACAATCAGGGTTTATATGAATGATTAACTAAGAGATGTAATCATGGCGTAAACTTATGGTAAGCAGGCGGCGGCAGGGTAATCATCCGCCGCCTGCTTTAGGATACTGAGCTATTTCTCTTTTTGAGGAGGAGCCTCAGTGTTAATCATGTAAAAAGGGCTTGCTCTTTTCATCTCAACAATGGCTAATTTCAGCCTAATCATGTAAAATAAGAGTCGCCATGTTGTTTGAGAGGATTTGATATTTATGAAATTACACGAATTGATTGGTTACTTGCACCCTTTCGTGGATTATAAGGGAGAAAATCCCGAAATTACTTCAATTGAAAATGATAACCGCAGAGCGACTCCTGGAAGTTTATTCATATGCATAAAAGGTTATACAGTTGATGGTCACGATTTTGCTGAATCAGCCGTGAAGAATGGAGCAGCAGCAGTTCTCGCCGAAAGAGAATTGCCTGTGAATGTCCCGGTAATTGTAGTCAAGGACACGGTACGGGCAATGGCAGTACTTGCGGACGCATTTTACGGCCAGCCTAGCCAGAAGCTTCATATGGTTGGAATTACAGGTACGAATGGAAAGACGACGACAAGCCATATCATTGAACAGATTTTCAAGGATGCTGGTCAGAAAACCGGACTGATTGGAACGATGTACACAAAGATCGGCGAGCAGATTTTTGAAGTGAAAAATACAACACCGGAAAGCCTGACACTTCAAAAAACCTTCAAGAGAATGGTTGACGAACAGGTCGATACAGCGGTAATGGAGGTATCTTCTCATGCGCTTGTTTATGGCCGTGTCCATGGTACGGATTACAATGTTGCTGTTTTCACGAACCTGACGCAGGACCATCTGGACTACCATAAGACAATGGAAGAATACAGGAAAGCGAAGGGGCTTCTGTTTTCACAGCTTGGAAATGCCTTCAACCATGAAAAACCGAAATTTGCAGTCCTGAATTCAGACGATCCCGCAAGTGATGAGTTTGCTATGCTGACAACTGCCCATATATTGACATATGGGATTGACAACCATGCTGACCTGCAGGCAATCAACATTGCAATGTCGGCCAGTGGAACATCATTTGATTTGGTCAGCCCATTTGGCGTGAAAAAGGTAAACATCCAGTTGATCGGTAAGTTCAGCATTTATAATGTACTTGCAAGCATCGGAGCTGCTCTCGTTTCTGGCTTGCCTTTAGAGGATATCATCGCATCTGTTGAAGGTGTTAAAGGAGTTTCGGGAAGGTTTGAAGTAGTCGATGCAGGACAGGATTTCTCTGTGATCGTTGACTATGCCATACTCCTGACAGTCTTGAAAATGTCCTGAAAACAATACAGCAGTTTGCACAGAAAAGGGTTTTTTGTGTAATTGGCTGCGGCGGCGACAGAGATCGAACTAAGCGTCCGCTTATGGCGAAAATCGCTTGTGAATATTCTACAGATGCCGTCTTCACATCGGATAACCCGCGCAGCGAGGATCCTGCAGAAATAATCAAGGATATGGAAGAAGGAGTCAAAGGCGAAGTTTATACTTCGATTCTTGACAGGAAGGAAGCTATCCAGCATGCCGTAAAAAATGCGAAGTCTGGAGATGTGATCCTGATTGCTGGGAAGGGCCATGAAACATACCAGCAAATAGGTGACAGGACCTTCGACTTTGATGACCGGATTGTGGCACGCGAGGCGATAGAGGAGAGGTAATATGCTGACATACCAGGATCTTTCAAGTTTAACTTTAAGAACAACTGGAATAAAAGTCGAAAATATCCGCTTTCACACTGTAAGCAGCCTGGCTGGTGCGAAGCAGCCAAGAGGGCTGTTTGTCCCGGTATCGGCTGATTGCGGAACTTTGCAGGAAGCGATTTCGAATGGTGCTGTCGCAGCTGTCTGGCCTGAAGGCGAGCAGGTGCCGGCATACGCGCCAAACCACTTCCCGATTTTTTACACACAAGACAATTTGAAAGGCTTAGAGAAAATTATGAACTCATACAATGATTACTTATCACAACACGAAGACATCGACGAAAGAACTAAATTCATTTTCCTGAACAAAGCACTTCTTAATGAAGGTGATGAAACATATGATATAGCTGTGATGGCTGAAAACATTAATGGTTATGGCAGCAATCGTAACAAGGCAGGTGAGGAATAGAATGCTGGAGCAAGTTATCTTTTTCACAATATTAATGGGTTTTCTTATCACTGTTCTGCTTTCTCCAGTGTTTATTCCCTTTTTGAGAAAGCTTAAATTTGGCCAGAGCATCAGAGAAGAAGGGCCGAAATCGCATCAGAAAAAACAGGTACACCAACTATGGGCGGCGTCATGATATTAATCTCTATCACAATCACGACCCTCGTCATGACAGGGAAGTTCTCCCAGCCTTCAGTGGAAACGTATCTATTGTTATTTGTTACACTAGGATTTGGCCTGCTCGGCTTTTTGGATGATTTCATCAAGGTTGTCATGAAGCGAAACCTTGGCTTGACTTCAAAGCAGAAGCTGCTTGGCCAGATTATTATTTCCGTTATTTTTTACTTCATATTCAAGCAAAGTGAATTATCAACAGTCATCAGCATCCCGTTAACAGATATTTCTTTTGATCTTGGATGGGGATATGCACTGTTCATTATTTTCTGGATGGTTGGGTTTTCGAATGCTGTTAACCTGACGGACGGGCTTGACGGGCTGGTTTCGGGAACAGCTGCTATTGCATTTGGTGCATTCGCTGTACTTGCCTGGAACCAATCTCAATATGAGCTGTCTATTTTTTCAGTCGCGGTGGTTGGGGCTGTTTTAGGATTCCTTGTATTTAATGCACACCCTGCTAAAGTGTTCATGGGAGACACTGGTTCCCTCGCTCTTGGTGGTGCCATTGCAACTGTCGCGATCCTTGCGAAGCTTGAGATTATCCTGATCATCATTGGCGGAATATTTGTGATTGAAACATTATCCGTTATTCTTCAGGTTATTTCATTTAAAACCACGGGGAAAAGAATCTTCAGGATGAGTCCACTTCACCACCACTATGAATTGATTGGCTGGTCAGAATGGCGTGTCGTTGTCACGTTCTGGACTGTGGGCCTTCTTTTCGCTATCCTTGGAATTTATATTGAGGTGTGGATCTAGATGAAAGATATCAAAACATATCAACATAAAAAGATACTTGTACTTGGCCTTGCAAGAGTGGAGTCAGTGCGGCTGCTCTACTACATAAACTAGGGGCATTTGTAACTGTCAATGACAGCAAGCCTCTCTCTGAAAATCCCGAAGCGCAAGGATTGCTTGAGCAGGAATCAAGGTTGTTTGTGGAAGCCATCCTATCGAATTGATGGACGAAGGCTTTGAACTCGTCGTCAAGAATCCCGGAATTCCATACTATAACCCTATGATCCAAAAAGCGATTGAAAAAGAAATTCCGGTAATTACCGAGGTTGAGCTCGCATACCAGATTTCTGAGGCTCCGCTGATTGGCATTACTGGAACAAATGGAAAAACAACTACTACCACGTTAATATTCGAAATGCTTGAGGCAGGAAACAAGCATCCATTGATTGCAGGGAATATTGGTACGGTAGCATCAGGTGTTGCACAGGAAGCCACCGCTGAAAATACGATCGTCATTGAACTGTCATCATTTCAATTAATGGGAATTGACCAGTTCAAGCCTGGGATATCCATCATTACAAATCTGTATGACGCACACCTGGATTATCACGGTACAAGAACTGAATATATTGGTGCAAAGGCTAGGATCACACAAAACCAGACTGAAGAAGACTTCCTTATTATCAATGCTGACCAGGATGAATGCATGGCAATTGCCCGCAATTCCCGAGCGCAAATCGTTCCTTTTTCAACAAGGAAGGTGCTTGAAAATGGTGCTTATGTGAAGGATGGCTGGGTTTGCTTTTATGGGGAGCAGATTATTGAAACAAAGGATATCGTCCTTCCGGGCAAGCATAATCTGGAGAATATATTATCGGCCGTAGCGGCGACGCTGCTTTCAGGTGCAGATAAAGAGGCCATCAGAAAGGTGCTTACTACCTTTGCAGGCGTTCGCCACAGGCTCCAGTACGTGGCCACTATCGATGAACGTAAATTTTATAATGACTCAAAAGCAACGAATATTTTGGCTACTGAAAATGCCCTGGCAGCTTTCGATGCACCAATCGTCTTGCTGGCCGGTGGTCTTGACAGGGGCAATTCTTTTGATGAGCTTGTTCCTTCATTAAAAAATGTGAAGACATTGATTACTTTTGGAGAGACAGCTGAAAAAGTTGGACAGGCAGGACATGATGCAGGAATAAAAACGATTTTGCGGGCCGATAATGTGGAAAAGGCCGTTCCCGTGGCATTTGAACATTCAGAAGCCGGTGATGTCATCCTGCTGTCTCCAGCATGTGCAAGCTGGGATCAATACAAAACTTTTGAGGTCAGGGGAGACATGTTTATCGAGGCCGTGCATAAGCTTAAGTAAGGGCTTGTCTTGAACAACATGACTCAGGTTGCTTGGCCTCATTGCAGGCTGGATGGGAAGCGGCATATGAGCCTAAATCATACAGCGAGGTGTATTGCTTTGCCAACGAAAAAATCTACTCCAGACATTTTTCTAATGATTGTTACATTTACGCTTTTGGCAGTGGGCTTAATCATGGTCTATAGCGCAAGTGCTGTCTGGGCGGACTATAAGTTTAATGATTCCTTTTTCTTTGCGAAACGGCAAATGCTGTTTGCCGGTTTCGGGATCATCGCGATGTTTTTTATCATGAATATTAACTATTGGACATGGAGAACATGGGCGAAGGTCATATTGATTATTTGTTTTGTTCTGTTGATCCTTGTTTTGATTCCTGGAATCGGGAATGTGCGGAATGGATCAAGGAGCTGGATCGGCGTTGGTGCTTTTCAGTCCAGCCATCAGAGTTCATGAAAATTGCGATGATCGCCTTCCTAGCGAAGTTTTTGTCAGAGAATCAGAAAGCGATCACTTCATTTAAAAAGGGGCTTTTTCCTTCTTTAGGGCTTGTATTTTTGGCATTCGGCCTCATTATGCTGCAGCCTGATTTAGGAACGGGAACAGTCATGGTCGGTACTTCTGTTGTCATCATCTTTATCGCCGGTGCGAGGATAAGCCATTTTGTCGGACTCGGTCTGCTTGGGGTCGCCGGATTTGTCGGACTGATTATTTCTGCGCCATACAGGATAAAACGGATTACATCGTTTCTAGATCCATGGCAGGATCCTCTCGGAAGCGGATTTCAAATGATCCAATCGCTCTATGCAATCGGTCCTGGTGGATTGTTCGGTCTTGGCCTGGGACAAAGCAGGCAAAAGTTCTTTTATCTGCCTGAACCCCAAACAGATTTTATATTCGCAATTCTCGCTGAGGAGCTTGGTTTCATTGGCGGTTCATTTATTCTTCTTTTATTCTCCTTACTGCTTTGGAGGGGAGTAAGGATTGCGCTTGGGGCTCCCGATTTATTCGGAACATTCCTGGCCACTGGGATTATTGCAATGATTGCCATCCAGGTGATGATCAATATCGGTGTTGTCACCGGTCTTATTCCTGTTACTGGCATCACGCTCCCATTCCTGAGCTACGGAGGATCATCCCTTACACTGATGCTGATGGCTGTCGGAGTGCTGCTGAATATAAGCCGACATTCCAGGTACTAAGTAAAGCGCAAGCGTCTTGGTCAGCTTCGACAAGCGCTGTAGTTGGGCAACTCTCTAAGTGAAAGCATATCTACTTTCTTATTACGTAATAAAAGACCCTGCAGCAGGGTCTTTTATTTTTTGGAAAACGTTACGACCTATGTGAATATGAATAGGAATATACTCCTGTTCATGCTATATTACATTTAAATAACAATATCTTTAAAAACTGTTCTAACGTTTAGAATATAGTAGAATAGGGTAAAACCGGGGAGTGCCTTTTTTATAGGTCCTTTCACTATTAATGTTCATATCGCGCCTGGTGTCAACGCATGCGTGATGAATGATTAAAAAAAGAGATAAGTTGTTGAGGTGTGGAAAATGAAGATTGCAGTTAGCGGCGGCGGTACAGGTGGACATATTTACCCTGCGCTCGCACTAATAAGGGAAATTCAAAAAAAGGGTGAAAATGTCGAGTTTCTCTACATAGGGACGGAAAAAGGGCTCGAAAGCAAGCTTGTGCCCAGGGAAAATATCCCGTTTAAATCTATACATATTACAGGGTTCAAACGAAAGATTTCATTTGAGAACGTAAAAACAATCCTGAGGTTTCTCAAAGGTGTCAGGGACAGTAAAAAAATGCTCAAGGAATTCAAGCCGGATGTTGTCATTGGTACTGGGGGATATGTTTGCGGTCCCGTGGTCTATGCGGCTGCGAAAATGGGCATACCTACAATTGTCCATGAACAAAACAGCGTTCCAGGTTTGACGAATAAATTCTTGAGCCGTTATGTCGATAAAATCGCGATTTGCTTTGAAGAAGCTAGGGAATTCTTCCCTGAGCATAAGGTTGTGTTGACTGGTAACCCCAGGGCATCAGAGGTACTAGGGCAGGATGGAATCAAAGGCAGATTGTCTGCCGGATTAAAACTTAAAATTCCTACTGTCCTTATTTTTGGTGGAAGCAGGGGTGCGAGGCCAATTAATGAAGCAGTCGTTAAAAGCCTCACTGAATTAAGCGGTAAATCTTATCAAGTGCTATATATTACGGGCGATGTTCATTTTGAAGATGTCCAGAAGGAAGTTGAACTTGTTGGTAATCCGGAAAATGTCATCATCAAACCATTTATTCACAATATGCCCGAGGTGCTAACTGGTGTTGATATAACTGTAGCAAGGGCAGGAGCGACTACCCTGGCTGAACTAACTTCATTGGGTATCCCCAGCATATTGATTCCGAGCCCATATGTAACCGACAATCATCAAGAAAAAAACGCACGGGCATTAAGTGAAAATGGAGCAGCAAGGCTGCTGCTCGAAAAAGATCTCACAGGGCCTAAGTTGGTCGAAAGTATTGACCACATACTGGGCAATGAAGAGAAGCTGGCCGGTATGAAAAAGGCAGCGAAAAAACTAGGGATACCTGACGCAGCCCAGAGACTGTACCGTCTCATGGAGGAACTGGCAAAAAAGTAGCCTATATGCATGCAGCTGCATAAAATGGTCAAAATAGGCTGTATCGTGAAAGGAAGGTAATTATGAAGGATCTAGCTAACAAACTTAGGGAATTGAACATCGGTTCGGTAAAGGAAAATGAACCGCTGGCAAACCATACATCAATGAAAATTGGCGGACCTGCTGACATACTTATTGAACCTTCATCAATAGAAAATTTAAGAAAAGCGGTTGAAGTCATTAAGGATTCTGGTGTTGAATGGACCGTAATCGGGAGAGGGTCGAATCTCCTCGTTTCAGATAAAGGCATTGAAGGTGTTGTGATTAAACTCGGTTCCGGGCTTGATGATTTAGAGATCGATGGCACTAGAGTGACGGCTGGTGGAGGTCTTTCACTGGTCAACTTTGCGATCACAATTAGCCGAAAAGGACTTTCAGGGCTTGAATTCGCAGGGGGAATTCCTGGGTCGATTGGCGGCGCGGTTTATATGAACGCAGGGGCCCACGGTTCTGATATCTCACAAATTCTGGAGAAAGCTATGTGCTCTTTGAAGATGGCTCTCTTGAGTGGCTCCCTAACGAAGAGATGAAATTCTCTTATCGGACATCTGTCCTCCAGAAAGAGCGGCCGGGTGTTGTAGTTGGAGCCATTTTCCAACTTCAAGAAGGCAATAAGGATGAAATTGTGGCGGAGCTTCAAAAAAACAAGGATTATCGCAAAGAAACCCAGCCATATAACTTTCCTAGCTGCGGCAGTGTCTTTAGGAATCCCCTTCCCAATTATGCTGGGAATTTAATCGAAAAATCAGGTTTGAAAGGCCATCAAATCGGCGGGGCACAAATATCGGAGCTTCATGCGAATTTCATTGTGAACAAAGGAAATGCAAAGGCTGAGGATGTACTTGGTCTGATTCAGCATGTAAAGGATACAGTCCTTGATTTACATGGTGTGAAAATGGAGACAGAGGTTGAAATTATAGGCCGGAAATAGCAGGAAAGTGGTTCAAGCTGTCAAATTCTGTGATATAATAATTCATTAGATTAGGATGCTGTCCGGATAAGAAACGGCATGACAAATTCTCATGCCGTTGGTTCTTCTCTTATTATGTGCCGCTGTACATACTTATTGTTTTCACTTCAAGGGAGAGCTTCTGATTCTAAAATTATTATAATGATGGCTTTAACCTGCAAGGTCAAGAAAAGGGATGTTATTCTTATTGGAAATGGGTTCAGCCGATGAAGAGGGAATTGAAAATGGACAAGAGGAAAATCGTCTCTATAGAAGATCGGATTCCAAAGTTAAAACATCAAAGGCGCAAGAAAGCTAATCGCAGGCTTATCATGCTCCTGGCTTTGTTTTTTATATTAATAGCCGGTGTTATCTATTTTCAGTCACCGCTAAGCAAGGTGAAAGAGATTACTGTTTCAGGAAATGAGTCCTATACATACGAGCACATCGTGGAAAAAAGCGGGCTAAGCTACGAGTCAAATGTGTGGAAAATCAGCAAAGGTGAAGTTGAAGAAAAACTGGAGAAAATCCAGGAAATCAAGCAAGCTACTGTGAACGTAAAGTTTCCAAATAAGGTCGCCATTGAGCTTGAAGAATATAGCAGGCTCGCCTATATTTCAAAGGGAAAGAATTTCTACCCGGTTCTTGAGAATGGAAATATTCTTGGAGAAAAGAAGATTGATGAAATTCCTGTCAACGCTCCAATCTTAATAGGCTTTAAAGAAGGGAAGGTCCTGGATGAAATGATCGCTTCACTGGAGGAACTGCCTGAAGTTGTCATCAATTCAATCTCTGAAATTCACTCACAGCCTGTTAAAACGGATAAATACCTTGTTAAGCTGTATATGAATGACGGTTTCGAGGTAAATGCTACTCTTAGGACTTTTTCGGAAAAAATGGCACATTATCCTTCAATTGTCAGCCAGCTTGACCCTTCTAAAAAGGGTGTCATCGATCTTGAGGTTGGCTCTTATTTTAAAGCATATGAAGCGGAGGAAGCTGAGGAAGTTGAAATTGAAAAAGAAAGTGAACAGTAATCGTGTAATTCTTTCAATCGTTTTCCTGGTACTTGGCTTCATGATTGCTTTTTCATTCCGTGTCACACAGGACGAGGGTGACAAAGGCCAGGGCTTGACGGACAGGCAATGGGAGAAGCATTTAAGCCTTAGGGACGATTTGATTGAACAGGAAGAAAAAAACCGTGAGCTTCAGAAAGAATTGAATGCCAAGCAGGAAAAGGTGCGGGAAATTGAGGCCAGCCTTTCCAAAGAAGCGCAGGTTTTCTTTAACATGGCTGAGGACGCTGAGAAATACCGTATGTTCCTTGGTAAGGTAGAGGTCAGTGGTAAGGGAGTAAAAGTAACTCTGGCTGATGGAGAATACGATCCTGATGAAGAGAATATCAATAATTATCTTGTCCACGAGCATCATGTATTCAAGGTGATCAATGAATTGTACATTTCAGGAGCAGCAGCTATCGCTGTGAACGGGCAACGAATATCACACAATTCATATATATTGTGTACAGGCCCTGTCATCACTGTTGATGGCTACCAGCATTCTGCCCCCTTCGAAATCACTGCTATTGGTGACCCTGATGTTCTTTCCTCCGCTCTCAATATAACCGGTGGGGTAAAAGATCAGCTTGTGAATGACCAGATTGTTTTTTCATTAGAAAAAAGGGAGATCTTAAAATGGATACGATTTTGGGGAAATGATGACGAGCATTTCTTTCAAAATTCGATTGCCGTATAAGTATATAGGTTAACAGGCTGTTTAGAATGGGATTGATTGAATACCACCAGAAATGGCCTAATAGAAAGCTAGGTGAATACATTGGGCCGACCTAAGAATCTCAGCTTCAGTATTATAGCTGCAATTATTGGATTAATGGTTGCCATTCAGTTTCAAACCGTCAGGGAACCAGAAGTCAGGGATACACGTGACACCTGGCAGCTTCGTGAGGATTTAATGAAGGAGAAGGAATTACAGTCCAAGCTGCTTCTTGAAATCAGATCTAATGAAGAAAAACTCGCTAAGTACGAAACTGAGCGGCATCAAAGCAAGGAAGATGTGCTGCGGGAGACCCTCGCAGAATTGAAGGATGAGGCTGGACTGACAGAGGTAACCGGACCGGGGATAACTCTCACGATTAAACCTGCGTTCAATCTGATTGTCGAAGGCGACAATCCGCCTTCAGTTTCTCCAGACATGCTTAAAAGGCTTTTGAATGAATTGAACATGTATGGAGCGAAGCATGTTTCCGTTGATGGCGAAAGGGTCATAAATACAACCGTCATCCGGGATATAAACAGGGTGACAAAAATCAATGGCCATTCTTTAAATCGTTTTCCTATTGAAGTTCAGGTAATTACCGAAAATGGAGATGCAGCCGAAAAGTTATACAATCGGATGAAGGTTTCCACGGTAGCTGAGGATTTTTTCATCGATAATCTGGAAGTGCTTGTAAACAGGCCTGAGAGCACGTTGGTTGTACCAGCATATAAAGATACAATCAGGATCAGGTACATGGAACCCGTTAAAACAGACAAAGGGGGAGGCAACGGATAATGTGGCTTCCAATCATGGGGTTGGTCATCGGTGTCATCATTGGGCTATTGACCGATATCCGAATTCCTGAAGAATACTCCAACTATTTATCAATCGCGATCCTTGCAGCCCTAGATACTTTGTTCGGAGGGATACGCGCCCAGCTGCAAAATATTTATGATGAAAAAGTTTTTGTATCAGGATTCTTTTTTAATATAGTATTAGCAGCAAGTTTAGCTTTTCTAGGTGTCCATCTTGGTGTAGACTTGTATTTAGCAGCAGTTTTTGCCTTTGGGGTAAGACTGTTCCAGAATATAGCCGTTATCCGGAGAATAATATTGACAAAATGGTCAACGACAAGTGAAAAGTAGAAAAAAAAATGATTTTTTAAAAGGGAAATATTTAATTGTGACGAATAAAGTAATGTAATTAAAAATGAAACACAATTTGATAGGTTCTAGAAATTGTTGTTCAAACACTAGGAATTATTAAGGAGGTGCCACAGAATGAACAGCAATGATATATATGTCAGTCTTGACATCGGTACATCCAGTGTGAAAGTTATCATTGGAGAAATGGTCAGCGACACTTTAAATATAATTGGTGTTGGCAATGTTAAGTCCGAAGGATTAAGAAAGGGCTCCATTGTTGATATAGATGAAACCGTTCATTCTATTAAGAGGGCAATCGAACAAGCTGAAAGAATGATAGGTTTAAAGATTAACCAGGTGATTGTGGGTGTCACCGGCAATCATGTTTCCCTGTTGCCATGCCATGGCGTGGTTGCAGTTTCCAGCGACAATCGCGAGATCACGAACGAGGACGTAGCGAGAGTCATTGATGCTGCACAGGTGGTATCGATACCGCCTGAGCGAGAGATAATAGACGTGATTCCAAAGCAATTTATCGTGGACGGTCTTGATGAGATCAATGATCCAAGAGGCATGATCGGTGTCAGGCTTGAAATGGAAGGAACGATCATTACCGGATCAAAGACTATCTTACATAATACTCTTCGTTGTGTTGAGCGTGCCGGTCTTGAAATAGTGGATATCGGCCTGCAGCCGCTTGCAGCGGGAGCTTTCGCGCTTTCAAAGGATGAAAAAAATATGGGTGTCGCGATGATTGATATCGGCGGCGGTTCATCGACGGTCGCTGTATTTGAAAACGGACACTTAAGAGGTACATCTGTCATTCCGGTTGGAGGAGACCATATCACCAAGGACTTATCGATCGGTTTGCGGACTACAACTGAAGAAGCGGATAAATTGAAATTGAAGCATGGACATGCCTTTTATGACCATGCCTCCGAAGAAGAAATATTCGAGGTTTCAATTATTGGCAGCGACCAGCAGCAGCAGTTCAATCAGCTTGAAGTAGCGGACATCATTGAGGCAAGAATGGAAGAAATTTTCTCCCTTGTCCAGGATGAATTGAAACATATGAACATAAGGGACCTGCCAGGAGGTTTTGTCCTGACAGGTGGAACAGCCAATATGCAGGGTGTTCTCGAGCTTGCCCAGGATATATTCCAAAGCAGGGTAAGAATCGCAATTCCGGATTATATTGGCGTAAGAGAACCTCAGTACACGACTGCTGTCGGCTTAATCCAATTTGCTTATAAAAACGCAAAATTAAAAGGAAAGAAAACGGAAGCAGCTTTTAGTGAATTAGAACCGAAAGAAAAAAGAGTTCAAAAACAGCCGCATCCAAAATCGAAGCCTGAGAAACAGCCTGAAGAAAAAGTCACCTCAAGAATGAAAAAATTTCTTGGCTACTTTTTTGAGTAATCAGAGCTAACGGGAAATCGGCGAATTAGGAGGATTTGTCATGTTGGAATTTGACACAAATTTAGATTCACTTGCTACTATAAAAGTTATCGGTGTTGGCGGCGGCGGAAATAATGCGGTTAACCGTATGATCGAACACGGCGTACAAGGTGTGGAATTCATCGCGGTCAACACAGACGCACAAGCATTGAACCTTTCAAAAGCTGAAATCAGAATGCAAATCGGTGCGAAACTAACGCGTGGGTTAGGCGCTGGCGCTAATCCTGAGGTTGGAAAGAAAGCAGCCGAAGAAAGCAAAGAACAAATTGAAGAAGTGCTAAAAGGCGCTGACATGGTATTCGTTACAGCCGGAATGGGCGGAGGAACAGGTACTGGTGCAGCTCCAGTTATCGCTCAAATCGCCAAGGATCTTGGAGCTTTAACAGTGGGTGTAGTTACACGTCCATTTACATTTGAAGGTCGCAAGCGTGCTGGACAGGCTGGCGGTGGTATCTCTGCGATGAAGGAAGCAGTAGATACTTTGATTGTCATTCCTAACGACCGTTTGCTTGAGATTGTTGATAAGAGCACTCCAATGCTTGAAGCTTTCCGTGAAGCGGATAATGTTCTGCGCCAAGGTGTCCAGGGTATCTCTGACTTGATCGCCACTCCTGGATTGATCAACCTTGACTTTGCTGATGTTAAGACAATCATGTCCAATAAAGGCTCTGCCTTGATGGGTATCGGTGTTGCTGCTGGGGAAAATCGTGCGACTGAAGCAGCTAAAAAAGCGATTTCTTCTCCATTGCTTGAAACTTCACTTGATGGAGCTCAGGGTGTCCTGATGAACATTACTGGAGGCACGAACTTGAGCCTATATGAAGTTCAGGAAGCTGCAGATATTGTTGCTTCTGCTTCAGACCAGGATGTAAACATGATCTTTGGTTCGGTTATCAACGAAAACTTGAAAGATGAAATAATCGTTACGGTGATTGCCACAGGCTTCAATGAAGAAGTCGTCCAGCCTAAACCGACAAGACCAGGTTTTGGAGGGCAGCAAAAGCCAGGTATGGGTGCGATCAAGCGCGAACAGCCTAAACGTGAAGAAATCCAGCAGGAAACACAAAGAAGCAATCAGGCTCCACAAGGCGATGATGCTCTAGATATCCCAACATTCCTGCGCAACCGTAACAGAAGACGCTAATTTATACTTCAACAGGGCATAGCCGAAATGGCTATGCCTTTTTTGTGTTTTTTAGAAATCTACTAAACAACAAACTTTTGGAATATATGGCTACTAGACATTCAAGCACCTTTTATTCTTAAAGTTAATAATCTGAAAATTGACAAAATCCGAAGGGAAAAGTGAAAATCTCTGTTGTTTTGTTGCCAGATTATGACACACTTCATAGGCTAATGACGATATACTTTCCGTAACGGATGATAGAGCAAGAAGCAAATCGATTACCAAGTGCTTCAACAGTGGTTGCTGACCTTTGCTCTTCGCCAGGTTGTTTATTGCCAGCCAAAGTAGTTTGCGATGTTTGCGAGATTTGAACTGTCAACAACCGTTGGCATGCTTGATCCTTTCGATAAAGAAAGATTGAAGGATTCTGAATGGGATTCTACACAGCGTTTTCAACGGTCAAACAAGGCGCATGCGAATTCTGTACCTGTATAAGCTTATAGAGTTTATACACTTAGATTAGTGTCTAGCTCCAGCGCCTAGCCAGTTTTCATCACTGAGAGTTGCTTCTTCGGGTATCTTGCGAGAAGCGTTAGCTTTGAGCAGCTCGAGACGTTTGTCTAGTTTCGCCTCCTAGAAACTCCGAAACTTCAACTCCGCCGGCAGAAGCAAAAAGCGCTTCTTTGTCGGAGTCTCCAGTTTCTGCGTTCTTGGGCAGTCGGCTACACATTTCGTTTTCGGTCCGCACAATGAAGTCAAAGAACGACTTCACTGGTCGGGCCTCTGAGGCACAGGACGTGCAGACCCGCCAGCCACACGATGTGGCGTTTTAGGCGGGCAGCGCTTGTCGGGGCTGACCAGGCGCTTGCGCTTTTCTTAGGGGGATGAGAGGTGAAGGTCTATCTGGATGTCATTTGGGCATTGAATTTATTATTTGATACGTTCCTTCTCTACTTGACTGCCATCATCCTGAAAAGACAGGTTAAGCTATGGCGGTTATGTTTGGGAGGGACTATAGGTTCACTGCTCATTATATTAGCAATTACTCCGTTTCATTCTGCAGCGGGGCACCCAGCGGGGAAACTGTTCTTTTCGATATTGATGGTCCTGGCAGCTTTTGGCTATAAAAGATTCCGTTTTTTCTTTAAGGCACTCATGACTTTTTATGTAACGACCTTTCTGCTTGGAGGCACTTTGACAGGGTACATTACTTCATCCAATTTGATATGAACCTTTCATCGGATGTGGCCATGAACCAAATTAAAGGATTTGGCGATCCTATCAGCTGGCTGTTTGTATTGCTTGGGTTTCCGCTCGCCTGGCATTTTTCAAAGAGAAATATTGAACAATTCGAAATGACCAAGATTCAATATGAATCACTGGCTGTAGTTGAAGTGAAGTTCATGGAGCTGGATTTTCACGTTAAAGGATTGATAGATAGCGGAAACCAGCTTTATGATCCTATTTCTAAAATGCCCGTAATGATTTTATCCATCGCAAATTGTTTGGAAAGTATGCCGAGTGAAGTCAAAAGGATAGCTGAAAATCCCGATTGTGTTTTGTCAGGTGATGGGAATTTCTCGCACCAGCTGGAAAATCGAATGAGGATCATTCCATGCAAGGTAGTCGGACAAGAGCATCAATTAATAATTGCCTTTAATCCTGACAAGATCAGGATCACTACAGACGAAGGAATTTATATTGCTGAAAAGGGGTTAATATCTTTTACTGCACAGGAACTTTCGGCTGATGGAAGTTTTCAATGTATTATCCATCCAAAAATGATGGCAGGGATGGCAAAACAAGAGCCATCGGTGAAGGTAAGCTAATATTACTATACTCAGAAATACATAATTTAGAAGGAGGACAATCAATGAAAAATTTGCGGCTTCGGATATCCTATTACTGGTATAAATTATTAATGAAACTAGGCTTGAAAACAGATGAAATATATTATATCGGCGGTAGCGAAGCGTTGCCACCTCCTTTAACGAAAGAAGAGGAAGAGCTGCTTTTGAACAAACTTCCTAATGGGGATAAAGCGGCGAGGTCAATTCTCATCGAAAGAAATTTGAGACTGGTTGTCTACATCGCACGTAAATTCGAAAACACGGGCATCAATATTGAAGACTTAATCAGTATCGGAACAATTGGGTTGATTAAGGCGGTCAATACGTTCAACCCTGAAAAGAAAATCAAGCTAGCGACCTACGCTTCCAGATGTATTGAAAATGAAATCCTGATGTATCTGCGAAGGAATAATAAACTGCGATCAGAAGTTTCCTTTGATGAACCTCTGAATATCGATTGGGATGGAAATGAATTGCTTTTATCTGATGTTCTTGGAACTGATGATGATATTATCACAAAGGATCTCGAGTCCAATGTAGATAAAAAATTGCTGGTTAAAGCGCTTCAGCAACTTTCCGATCGTGAGAAGCAAATCATGGAATTGCGATTTGGTCTTGGTAGCAGTGAGGAAAAGACACAAAAGGATGTGGCGGATATGCTAGGGATTTCACAATCTTACATTTCACGCCTGGAGAAAAGAATCATCAAACGTTTGCGTAAAGAATTTAACAAAATGGTATAGCAGAAAAATTTTCTCTAAAAAATTTTCTCTTTGACAATAGTGATAACTTGGCGGTTTTCCTGCCTGATTCTTCCTGAATACAGTCCAGGCTTTAGGTAAATAGTGCATATTTTTCCTTCTTGCGGAGATACTGATTTTTGACAGCAGCTCCTGTGAGGAGGGAAAAGATTGACACGAAACAAAGTTGAAATTTGCGGTGTTGATACATCAAAGCTTCCCGTTCTTAAAAACGAGGAAATGAGAAAACTTTTTAGAGAAATGCAAAGTGGTGACATCACAGCAAGAGAAAAACTTGTGAATGGGAACCTAAGGCTTGTTTTAAGTGTTATCCAGCGTTTTAACAACCGGGGCGAGTTTGTCGACGATCTGTTTCAGGTCGGGTGTATAGGCCTTATGAAATCCATTGATAATTTTGACCTGGGACAGAATGTAAAGTTTTCAACCTATGCTGTCCCAATGATTATTGGTGAAATAAGAAGGTATTTAAGAGATAATAATCCTATCAGAGTCTCGCGCTCATTAAGGGATATAGCCTATAAAGCGCTTCAGGTCCGCGAAAGGCTGATGAGTGAGGCATCAAGGGAACCAACTGCAGAAGAAATCGCCAAGGTTCTAGAGGTGCCTCATGAGGAAATTGTCTTCGCACTTGATGCGATTCAGGATCCCGTATCCTTATTTGAACCGATCTATAATGATGGCGGGGATCCAATCTATGTGATGGATCAGCTGAGTGATGAACGAAACAAGGATACAAACTGGATAGAAGAAATCGCCCTGAAGGAAGGTATGAGACGCCTGAATGAGCGTGAAAAGTTGATCCTTAGGAAGAGGTTCTTCCAGGGTAAGACCCAAATGGAGGTAGCCGATGAAATCGGCATCTCGCAAGCCCAGGTGTCCCGTCTTGAAAAAGCAGCCATCAAACAAATGAATAAGAATATCCAAAGCTAAGCTGCCCTTTTTGGCAGCTTTTTT
>NZ_BAUW01000062.1 GCF_000517385.1 Mesobacillus boroniphilus JCM 21738
GTTCTTTCAATAGATCGGTGTCTAGCTCAAGCGCTTATTTATTGAAGTGGTGGTATATAGTGATTCAGCCTTAAAATTCCAATAAGATGTTGATAGTATAGTTCCTTTTCGGCGAACATCGTTGATGGTTTGGCATCGAATTCAATGATCGTTTTGCCCATGTCGGCAGCCAGTTCTGCAAACAAGTCAAAGCGTTTGTTCTTCAACATATGCGGATTCGGAATGCCTTCCCTGCAAACATATAGTGCCTGGAATTTCCCTGGATCGGTTGGCCTTAGCACAACGACAAGGGAACTTACATCTTTTCCATTTATTTTAGTATGGATGGCCATCAAATGCATCAATCGATGCTGGTTTGCCCTGGCGGTTTCTATTAATTCGTAAAGATCCGAATAACCTTCTCCAAGCTCGATAAAACGTTGAATCAATCTGAATTTCCCCTTCCAACTAATCTTCCATCATACTTTACCATTTGTGGTGGAGAAATAGAAGCGTTTGTCAGACTTGATTTTTTCTTGCAATTTTAAAATTTTATCTTACTCTTGAGCTTTGTATTTGCTATTTTATAGTAGTAGAGAGATTGGAGAGTAGTTCAATGAAGAAAGTGCCTATCCTGATGACTACCGGATTATTCATAATTATTTGCGCAGCTGTCTTTTGGCAATGGAGCGCTTTTCAACAAAACAACGACAAACCAGCTAAATCAGAGGGAGATATATCTCTCATAGCGACTGTGAAGGTAGAACAGAACGGGCTTCATGTGAGGCAGACATTTGATAATCTTGATAAGAACCAAAAATATCATGCAGTCATCCCGGCACAGGCTATAGAGGTCAAATGCACAGATGCAGAGGGGAATACGTGCGAGGAAGGGCATAAGCCAAAAGGGGTTAAGATGCATTTTGAATACACGATAAAATCCGGCCCAGGACTTTCGATGTTCTTGAATGATTGGATGATTGTTCTGAAGGATGCGGCGATCAAAAAGACGAGAATCGAGTTAGCAGACCAATATTATAGAAGGGGCACATGGTCTGCCGGACTCCCGTTGAAAGGCTATAAGCACACGGAGTTGCTCCACTATTATGTTTTTGAAGGAGCAAATTCTAATCCTTCGCTATATTGGCAGGAAAAGCCCTTATCAAACTAACAGGGCAAAAGGGAATCGATTATTATACCATTCAAAAGGAACAGGTTATTTACAAATTTGACAGTCTAGAGACCTTTTCTGACAACCACTTATCTGTAGTGATCATCGATGGCAAAAGGATTGTCCACGGTAACGGCTCCTGCTGGCAGGAAGGAAGTTGACCGATAAGGTGCTTGAGCGGGAAATGGCAAAGGCATTTTTGTCTTGCAAGTTTGAAGCAGACGAGGAAGCAGAAGTGTGGATTCTTGAGGCATTAACTTCACTGGCAACAAAGCAGGAGCCAGAAAATGAAAAGAGCAGGGTGATGGTTCAAGAGTTGGTAAAAACTTTGACCTCAAAAGAAATATCTGCCCTCATCACCTTATTGTCAAAAGAGAGGCATATCGATGGCAACTCGCTTGATGAGTCCTTGTCATCCATTAAAGGGATGAGCACAAACTTCTTCACAAAGAACAGCAAAAAAGGATCAGGTGTCTTTCCATTGCTTTTTACTGACGAAAGAAGCGTCTTAGTGAATGGGAATGAAAAGGAAGAACTGGCAGTTGTCATTAAAGGAGATCAATTCCTGTTTCCTTTAGTGCCGACTATGGATGCTTTAGGCTATAAAACCAAATTAGGACCTGAATATACAACATTGGAAATGTCATCTGAAAGAAACACTTACTATTTCAACATAAAGAATAAAACATTCATTCATGAAGGCCAAACCTTCGGGCTCCTTGAGAACCCATTCCAGAACCTGAATGGGGATTGGTATTTGGAAAGGCACTGGTTAAATGCGATTTTTAAAGTGCGGGTTTCAGAGAGTGACGAAGCGTTTATTCTTGAATTATAGTTTTTCTTAAAGTCATTTTTATGGCAAAAAAAAAAGCCCTGCAGTTTCTGCAGGGTCCTTCTATTTCCCTTTCCAGGATAGAAGGAAAAGGGAGAGGAGAAACCGGAGGAAGAACTTATGGGGAAACGTAAGTCTTCTCCGCGGTTGGCAACAACATCCTCAAATTGATGTTGTTAATCATCATTATTTCCACATTAGGAATGGATATACACTTTTTTGGTTAATTTTTTATATGTGTGGTAGGATAAGGGAGTAATTTACATAATGAAATGCTGTTTTTGTAAAGATTGTTGTTGTGTCAAAAGCAACAAAGTTTGAGAAAAGAGCCTAATGGAAAAGCTACAAGATTGAGGAGTACATAATATGAGAGTTGTATCAGGTGATTTGAAGGGCCGCGTTTTGAAAGCGGTACCCGGAACGTCAACGCGGCCTACCACTGATAAAGTCAAGGAATCACTGTTCAATATGATTGGGCCTTATTTTACAGGAGGAATGGGCCTGGATTTATTTGCAGGAAGCGGTGGGCTGGGAATAGAAGCTCTTAGCAGGGGCCTGAATAAAGTTATTTTTGTTGACCGTGAAGGCAAGGCGATACATGTCGTTAATGAAAACCTGAAATCGTGCGGGTTGGAAGAAAAGGCAGAAGTATACCGAAATGATGCTGTCAGGGCGTTGAAGGCAATTCAAAAAAGAGACTTAATGTTCGATTATATATTCTTGGACCCGCCCTATAAAAACAACAGCTGGTCAAGCTGTTGGAAACGATTGATAAAGAGGGACTTGTTCATCATGATGGTCTGATTGTCTGCGAGCATGCTTCCGATATCACTCTGCCAGAAAAGGTAGGAGGACTTGTGCAGACTAGAAACGAAAAATATGGAATTATAGGAATTACTCTTTATAAAGTTGATACAGTAAATGAGGGGGAAGTATAAGTGGCTAGAGTGGCTGTGTGTCCGGGAAGTTTCGATCCGATTACATTGGGGCATTTGGATATCATCACAAGGGCAGCAAAGGTATTCAATGAGCTCTATATAGTGGTTTTGAATAATTCTTCAAAGCAACCATTGTTTTCTGTAGAAGAAAGAATTGAACTTATTGAACAAGTGACAAAGAGCATCCCGAATGTAAAGGTGGATTCATTCCAGGGATTGCTGGTTGATTATGCAGAAAGCGTCAACGCAGATGCCATTATCAGGGGCTTGCGAGCTGTTTCGGATTTTGAGTATGAAATGCAAATCACATCAATGAACAGAGTGTTGAGTGATAAAATCGAGACTTTCTTCATAATGACAAATAATCAGTATTCATTCTTGAGTTCAAGTATTGTCAAAGAGGTTGCGAAGTATGATGGGAATATCTCTGAATTAGTTCCGCGTAAGGTTGAAGAGGCTTTACTTAAAAAATTCAATAACGAAAAAGAGAAATAACGGGCAGAAATTCGCCCGTTATTTTTCTTTCAATATACGATTTCCAAGTAACCATACATAAATGAGCAAACTGACGATAGTAATAAGCGGTCCTGCTGTGGTGAGCAGGTTATGAGCTGCTGCAAGGCGGCTGCCTTCGGAAGTAAGATATTCCATTACCGGCAGAGCATTGGATGGCTGGCCACCTTCAAAAAAGCGTACATAAATCGGCTTCCATAAAATGAAAGCATAGAAGGCTGAAAAGATGCCGTGGATAATCCTTGCAAAAAAGAAAGGCTGAAAGCGGATGTCTGTCTGGGCGAGGATGCTGGCAACCTGAGCCTGTACACTAAAACCGCTGAAGGCGAGTATGAAGCTGGTTATTACTGCCTGATGCATCAGGGTAGCTTCCTGGATCTGGCTGGTCATCTGGCTGCCGAGAGTAATTTCGAAAAGGCCTGAAATGAAGGGTAAGCTCAAGCTTTCTGCCATGCCTAGCATAACTAGCATGATTTCAAGGAATTCAGCCAGGAATACGGTGATGTGAAGATGGAATAATAGTTTGTTAATTACTGAGAATAAGATGATGAAACCTCCAATCATCAACAAGGTCTGGATGGAAGACATAACAGCGTCACCCAGCAGTTTTCCGATCGGACGATTGTCTTTTATCCTTGTCCTGTGCAAAGCCGCAAACGCATCCCTGATCGTCAGGTTCCGATCTTTTTCCTTTGTGGCATTTTCTTCACTTCTGCCATAGAATCTCATAATCAATCCAACGCTGATGTTTCCAAGGTAATGGCTAGAGCCAAAATAACACCAAGCTGAACATTATAAAAGAACCCAACTGACACAGCGCCAAAAATGAATAGCGGGTTGGAGGAATTGGTGAACGATACAAGCCGTTCTGCTTCAATTTTTGACAGCTGCCCTTCCTGGCGCATTCGGGCTGTCAGCTTTGCTCCTGCAGGAAAGCCGGAAGCCATGCCCATTGCCCAGACAAAACCACCAACACCTGGTACCCTGAATAGCGGCCTCATCAAAGGTTCCAATAAAACACCAATAAAACGTACGACACCAAATCCAATCAGCATTTCTGAAACGATGAAAAAAGGAAGGAGCGAGGGAAAGACAATTTCCCACCACATATTCAAGCCTCTAATCGAAGCATCAAAGGATTGTTGGGGAAAAGAAATGAGTGAAGCAGCCAGTAAAGTAATGGAGGCTGCAAGGAAAATTGTTTTTATTCTAGATTTAATCACCTATAAATCCTCCTTCCTGCGGTCTTGCTGTGAAACTTTTTTAAATTAATGGTAAAATAGAAGGAAACTCACCGGAGGGGTTATTTTCCATTTATCTTCCGATTCTATTTACCTTCCATAAAGCTTTATATGTGGAAGTACCTGTTAATCAAGGATTGTCGATTTCAATTTAATTCAACTGTTTTTTTGTTTTGGAAAAATACATAAATAATGATTAGTTGTCAGCCTTGTCCTCATATAAATCAATATACTCGCTGAACTTCAAATTAGACCAAGTTTAGTTTGTACCGAAAAAATCATGGTTTTAAGGGAGGAAAAAGCTTTGGCAAGTCCAAAGATAGGTTTAGCTCTAGGGTCAGGTGGAGCACGGGGATTTGCTCATCTGGGTGTCATAAAAGTTTTAAGAGATGAAGGCATCCCAATCGATTTGATCGCCGGAAGCAGCATGGGTGCACTAGTAGCTTCATTTTACGGTGCTGGCCTTGACGTCGACCGTCTCTATAAACTATCGCGGGTGTTCAAACGGAAATATTATCTTGATTTTACGGTCCCCAAAATGGGGTTTATCGCCGGGAAAAGGGTTAAAGAGCTCATCAGGATATTTACTCATGGAAAAATGATCGAGGAACTGGATATCCCGATTGGCATTGTTGCGACAGACCTGATGTCAGGGGAAAAAGTAGTCTTTAAAAAAGGACCCGTGGCAGAAGCTGTTAGAGCCAGCATCGCGATTCCGGGTATTTTCGTCCCAGAAAAGCTGGATGGAAGGTTGTTCGTCGATGGCGGAGTTGTAGACCGGATCCCTGTTTCTGTTGCTAAGGAGATGGGGGCAGATATCGTTATCGCAGTTGATGTATCCAGCGTGAAGAAGAACGAGGATGTCACCTCAATTTTCGACGTGATAATGCAGAGTATCGATATCATGCAAATGGAGCTGGTCTCAATTCGGGAGGTCGCTTCCGATGTAATGCTCAGGCCTCCGGTCGAAATGTTTAATTCCAAAGCATTCACTAATATAGAAGAAATCATTGCGATTGGTGAAGAAGAAGCAAAAAAGCACATCGATAAAATAAAAAAGTGCATTGAACAATGGAAGGAGCCTCAATCAGAATGAGCAGAAAAAAGTCTATAGCTCTGTCTATATTGGCAGCTATATTATTAATGGCCAGCGCTCTTTATTACTTGCCTTACTATGTTACCAAACCGGGAATGGCTAAGGAGCTGGAACCGATTGTCGAGGTTGAAGACGGGTACGATGAGGAAGGAAGCTTCATGCTTACGACAGTCAGGATGGGCAGAGCGAATATATATGCCTATATCATTGCCAAGATGAGCAAATATCAGGAAATCTATCCTGTAGAAGATATCAGGGCGGATAATGAGTCTGATGAAGAATACAATATCCGCCAGCTGCACATGATGGATAATTCGAAAACATCGGCAATAGAGGTGGCCTATAAAAAAGCAGGTAAACCAGTTAACTACACCTTTAAGGGAGTTTATGTGTTAAGGATCATGGAAGGGATGCCGGCTGAAGGCAAACTTATGTCTGGCGATCTAGTTTTCCAGGTGGATGAAAATGAATTTGAATCCTCCGAAGAGTTCATTGAATATGTCAGTTCGAAAAAACCCGGTGATACGGTCGAGCTTGCCTATAAACGGAATGGGAAGTCAAATTCAGTTAAAATACCTCTAAAGGCACTTGATGATGGAAGCGACCGACCGGTGGTGGGAATTCAGCTTGTGGATGACAAAGAAATTGATGTTGAGCCAGAAGTGACAGTCCAATCTGATGAAATCGGTGGTCCATCTGCTGGGCTCATGTTCTCGCTTGAAATCTATAATCAATTGATCGAGGAAGATTTGACAAAAGGTTATGAAATAGCTGGTACAGGAACAATGAGTCCCGATGGAACAGTGGGAAGAATCGGCGGGATCCAGCAGAAAGTAGTAGCTGCAGATAAGGCAGGTGCGGAAATCTTCCTTGCTCCGTTTGAAAAAGGTGCCAAGGGCTCGAACTATGAAGAGGCGCTGATCGCCGCTAAAGATATTGATACAAAAATGAAAATAGTCCCTGTGGATACTTTTGATGAAGCAGTAACCTATCTGGAGAATTTAAAAGAAAAATCAAGCTGAAACCAGCTTGTTTTTTCTTTTATCTGCGAATTTGGTCAACCTATAAGACGCTCTGCGATTTTTCATGATTTCAACATAATTGGAGGCCGGGCGAATTCTTCCATAAGCAGTTGTTCTTGCCCCTTTACGGTTTGCCCGAGAGCATAAATCCTTGACGCTTTGATATCCAGTTCAATATCAGGGTCAGAAAAAGCGGAGAGCTTTGAAACGAGTGGCAGACTAAGATTCTTCTTCATATAGTTCAGGTAAGATCGGCCCTTTTCTGTTGCACCTAATAGTCTCAAGTAATTAACTGTTTTTTGGCTCGTTTTCATCGTGTTTTTGCTTGTATTGGTTAAAATATGAAGGCAGACTCTCTGCAGCCTTGTCCATGTATAACGCTTGGTTTTGATATATTCCATGAATTGCTGGAATGATTCTGAGGAAGCAGCAGCGGAAAGTAATCTGTTTTCCAATCCTTCTTCTACTTCATAGAAACCCCTTAATTCTGATGGATTGCTTTGGAGCAGCTTGTATTTCAATAATGGCCAGTAATTTTCCCATGAATGGAAACCGCCATATTGATCCCTGTAGTTTTTAAGCTGTTCGTAGGTTGTTTCTGGTACGTATTGCTGAATATTTTCTATTTCTCCTGCCGCTCCGAATAGGGCTTTTCGTATGCTCGTAGCACTGGCAATCGTGGCGGAAGCAAAATGTTCATCATGGTAACCGGCACTTTTCCTGGTGATCGTTTCCGCTTTCATTGAGCTTTTTTGCCTGATGATCGCCTGTATGTAATGAAGTCCAAGGATGTTATTCGGCCTTGAAATATCAATAAAGCCTTCATCTGGTGCAAGAGATTGAAAGCCGAGTGAAATTGATTTTGGGTAACTATATCCTTCTCCAGTGTAAAATCTTATTCTTTCCTGGAATTCTTCATTGTTTTCTTCAAGAAAGGTGATCGTTTTATTAAAAGCATCCAAATCACCGGATTCACTGCCAAAACAAAGAGTATCGCAACCAGCAGCAGAAAGAATTGATACTGACCCTTCTGCGAAAGTTTCCGCTTGCTGTGTCGCAAATCGGTAGGGAAGCTCAAACACGATGTCAACGCCTGCTTCGAGAGCCATCTTTGTCCTTGCCCATTTTGAGACAAGTGCAGGCTCCCCGCGCTGAAGGAAGTTCCCGCTCATCGCAGCAATCGAAATATCTGCCCAGATTGTTTTTTTGCCTGTTGCAGGTGGAATAAATGGCCATTATGGAAAGGATTATATTCAACAACGACGCCAACAGCTTTCATTCTTGCACTCCTTCATGTTAAGATGGATATTGCATTGTCTCGAAGTTTAATTTACAGTATTTATGTAAATTATAGTGTAAAGAAAAAATATTGACAAATGATTACGCGAAGGGCTATAATTACCTTTGTTGCCTTGGGGTGATTCTATGAAATGGACAATAAGTCAGATACAAAAACATCGAAACAAGGACTTTCTAATCGACGAGTTTGTCCGAATGGACTCGATTAAGGAAACAGAACCAACAATCCGTGAGGTATCTCCCATCCATCTAACTGGAAGGGCCGATATCAGTGCCACAAGAGTGACATTCCATATCCGAATTGATGGACATCTAATTCTTCCTTGTTCACGGACACTGGTTGATGTAAAATATCCAATTGATGTGGAAACAACTGAAACTTTCATGTTAAACAGCCACGACTATGAGGCTGACGAGGAAGTTCATCAAGTAACAGGCGATGTCATTGATCTTGAACCCATCATCAGGGAGATCTTGCTAGTGGAAGTTCCCATGCAAGTATTCTGTGATGATAGCGCTGGTCAAGAAGGCGCACCCCAGTCAGGTAAGGATTGGGAAGTAATCGAGGAGCAGGAGAAATCCGAAAAACTTGATCCCCGTCTTGCCGGACTCGCAAAATTCTTTGAGGATTCTAAGGATTCCTCTGACTAATCGATTAAAAAAGAGCGTGGAGGTCCAGAAAAGGACTGGCCTTCATAAACTTTCTTATTCCTTTTAAGGAGGTGGGAAGAATGGCTGTACCATTTAGAAGAACGTCTAAAACTGCGAAAAGAAAACGCCGTACTCATTTTAAATTACAAGTTCCGGGTATGGTAGCATGCCCTAACTGCGGTGAAATGAAACTTGCTCACCGTGTGTGTAAAGCTTGCGGAACATACAAAGGGAAAGAAGTTGTAAACGACTAATCTTTTCTAAAAAAAGGCACAGGATGCATCAGCATCCCTGTGCCTTTTTTCTTTTACACGATATCCCATTTTGCCTGCGTATTTTTATACACAAAAACACTTGAGAATCTCCGATACTTTTTAAAACTACAGAAGATTGATAAAATTTAGTGGGCGAGAATTATAGGAGGCAAACAATGAATCCATACATAATTTCAAAAGAAAATAATGGTGCGCTGCTTTTTACGATCAACAGGCCTGATAGGAGAAATGCCATAAACTATGAAGTAATGTCCGGACTTGAAAAAGCAATTGATATGGCTGCAGGAAATGATGTGAAAGTCTTTGCTATTACGGGCGCAGGTGACCAGGCATTTTGTTCTGGCGGGGATTTATCCGCCTTCCACAGCTTAAAAACAGAGACTCAGGCGTATGGGATGCTCTCAAGGATGGCTGGGATTTTATATAAGCTTCTAGTCCTCCCGAAACCAACTATTGCCATTCTAAATGGTTCGGCTGTAGGAGGAGGTTGTGAAATTGCTTCTGCCTGTGATTTCCGGATTGGAAGAGAAGGAATGAAAGCGGGATTTGTCCAGGGAAATCTCGCCATTACGACCGGCTGGGGAGGAGGATCGATCCTCTTAGAGAAACTTCCACAGAATATTGCGATGAAAATCCTCCTGGATGCAAAAATATACACTGCCGAAGAACTCAGGGATTTGGGATTCATCCACCATATTTATAAAAATCATCCGATAGATGCCTGTCTCTCATTTATGAGTGGGAGCTTGGAAAAAGAAACAACTGTATTAGAAGCATATAAAACATTGTTGAATAAAAAATGGAGGATTTTATCAATGAGAGAAAGGATGGAAGAAGAGGCTGCAAGATGTGCTGTACTGTGGAGGATGAGGCTCACCATAAAAAAGTGGACGAATTCATGAGTAAAAAAGATAAAAATAATTAGCAGGGTATTAAGTGTTATCAGTCTATCTTTCCTATTAGATGCATATGAATGAATAAAAAACAATAGGAGGGATTCTCTGATGCCATTAACCCGTCAGGATGCCTGGTCAAAGGATGAAGATTTATTGCTTGCCGAAGTTGTATTACGTAACATTCGAGAAGGCGGTACGCAACTGAAAGCGTTTGAAGAGGTAGGAAAGCAGCTTTCTAGGACTGGAGCAGCTTGTGGTTTCCGCTGGAATTCATATGTAAGAAAACAATATAAATCAGGTATTGAGCTGGCGAAAAAACAGCGCAAAGAAGCAAAAAAACAGGCGAAGACAGAAGAGAAGGCAGAAGAGGCTGCGACACCAGTGAGCGAAGCGCCAACCAAGGCTCCAGAACAAGAGGTGAAGCTTGCAGATCTTAGCATAGAAGCAGTAAAGCAATATCTTGACGACCTCTATGAAAAAGCGGACGTTGCAAATAGCCAGGGAGTTACAAAAGAAAAAATCCGCCGCCTGGAAAAGCAAATCTATTACTTGTCTGCCAAAAATGAAAAATTAGAAATACAATTGCGTTCCATGGAGGAAGACTATCGTGCCCTTATTGATATCATGGAGCGTGCGAAAAAAAGAGTAGGCCCTACAGGCGATGATCAGCAGCAAAAAATGAACTTCCAGGTTGAAGGAAAAGGAAGTTTGGAAAAGGTCGAAAAATAGGCAATAATAAGCGCCTGCCATCCGGCAGCGCTATTATTAATTATTGAAGCTGTTCAGTTACACCTGCTGGATACCAGACAAGCGGATTCTCGCCACGGTCTCTCTCAACATCATAATGAACTGGCGTGAATCCCATTTTATCCCAGAAGTCCTGAGATTTCACTCTAGGATTTGTTTTGATTGGCAGACCATAACTTTTCGCGAATTCAACAAGTGCTTTTCCATAGCCTTTGCCCTGGTAATTTGGAAGTACTTCTAACTTCCAAAGCTCAAGATAATCATGGGGAGGCTCGAAATAGCGGTCAAATTGCTTCTTGACTTGGTAAAGGCTCATACGGGCAACAAGCATGTCGCCGAAATAGATTCCGTAGAACGGTGAATCGCTATCATTTTCAACAATGTTCGCTTCCAAGTCCTCAAGCATTGAAAGCTCCTGGTGGCCATACTCTTTGAATTTCTTGAATTCTTCTAATGTCTTATAATTGATTTTCAGTTTCTCCACTTTATTCAACATAAAACAATCCCCCAATCAAGCCGCCCATAATTCATTATACATTTACCCCAAATATGGAATATTTAAAGGCGGCTGAATATATTTGTTTTTTATAGCCTATTTTTATTATATTATAAAAACATGAAAAATTCTGCATTTGAATTTTAGAAAGCGGTTCCAATTTTTGCAGGAAAGATACAGAATATTGTAGAATTTTATATAGTGAGCGTATTTTTTACGGGAAAGGGGAAAGAACGTGCAAAAAATATTAATTGCAAACAGAGGGGAAATCGCGCTTCGCATTATCAAATCTTGCCGTGATCTTGGAGTTGAAACAGTAGCTGTCTATTCTGATGCGGATAAAGATCTGCCTTTTGTAAAAGAAGCTGACAGCGCTTACCGGATTGGCGAGCGCCTGTTCAAAAATCATATCTCAATGCAGATGAAATTTTAAGAATTGCAATGGAAGAAAAGGTGGACGGCATCCATCCTGGTTATGGCTTTTTATCTGAAAATGCTGAGTTTGCCCGTAAAGTGAAGGAAGCAGGTTTGACTTTCATCGGTCCTGCTCCTGATACGATTGAAAAAATGGGCGATAAAATCGTTGCGAGAACAACGATGGAAAAAGCAGGTGTTCCTGTCGTGCCGGGCAGTGAGCATGGATTAAAGACACTGGAGGATGCTGTAGATCTTGCAGATGAAATAGGCTACCCTGTCATGCTTAAGGCGAGCGGGGGCGGTGGAGGCATTGGCATGGTGCTCTGTGAAAATGAGCAAGCGCTCGCTAAGAATTTTGATTCTACGAAGAGCAGGGCAAAGGCATATTTTGGCTCCGATGAAGTATTCATTGAAAAATACATCAAAAATGCCCGGCATGTCGAAGTACAGGTATTCGGCGATACACATGGCAACCATGTACATATGTTTGAACGTGATTGCTCAATCCAGCGCCGACACCAAAAGGTGATTGAGGAGGCCCCGTCGCCATTCCTGAAGGAAGAAGCTAGGCAGAAGATGTATGATACTGCTGTTAAAGCTGCTAAGGCAATGGATTATGTGAACGCAGGCACAGTGGAATTCATTGTCGATGAGAACGAAAACTTTTATTTCCTTGAAATGAACACTAGACTGCAGGTTGAACATCCAGTTACAGAAACCATTACAGGCCTAGACCTTGTGAAGTGGCAGATTCTCGTTGCCCGCGGTGAAAAGCTGCCGTTGCTTCAGAATGAAATCGAAAAGAAGGGTTGGGCGATAGAATTCCGTTTGTATGCGGAAGATCCAGTAAAGTTCCTGCCTTCACCTGGTAAGATCAGCGAGTTTTCATGGCTGGAGGCAGAAGGCGTTCGAGTTGATTCTGGATATGAATCCGGTTCGGCTGTGACCCCTTTTTATGACCCTATGGTTGCTAAATGCATTGTAAGGGGCAATACCCGGGAAGAAGCAATTCAGCTTGCACGGGAATTTTTCGCGACCCTGAAAGTCGAAGGCATTAAATCGAATGCCCCGTTGTTTGCGGAGATATTAACTGAAGAGGGCTTTAAATCCGGTAATTATACAACAGCCTATTTAACAGAAAGAAAAATGGCATCTAAATAGAGGAGGAAGAGACATGAAAGAAATTACAGCAAATATGGCAGGGACAGTACTTAATGTGATGGTAGCAGCGGGAGATACGGTTTCAGAGGGACAGGAAGTCCTAATGCTTGAATCGATGAAGATGGAAATCCCTGTTGAGAGCCAGGGCGCAGGAACCGTTGCGGAAGTTAAGGTGAACATTGGAGACTTTGTAAACGAAGGCGATGTCCTGCTTGTATTAGAATAATAGATTTTAAGGAGGAGTAGAATGACTACCGCGAAGACTTTAACTGATTCATTGCAGGAAAAAGTTCAACAAATCGAGGCTGGCGGACAACCGAAATATCATGAAAAGCTGGCTGAGCAAAATAAATTATTTGTGCGTGAGCGCTTGAATCTATTATTTGACGACGGAGTCTATGAGGAAGACGGCAAATTCGCCAATTACCAGGCTGGCGACCTTCCGGCAGATGGTGTCGTAACAGCGATTGGAAAAATCGGCAGCCAGACAGTCTGTGTCATGGCGAACGATTCAACAGTAAAAGCGGGTTCCTGGGGAGCCAGGACTGTTGAGAAGATCATCAGGATTCAGGAAACAGCTGAAAAGCTGAAAGTGCCATTATTGTACCTTGTGGATTCTGCTGGAGCACGGATTACAGACCAGCTTGATATGTTTCCTAACAGAAGAGGAGCAGGCAAGATATTTTACAATCAGGTGAAATTGTCTGGAGTTATCCCGCAAATATGCCTTCTTTTTGGGCCTTCTGCAGCTGGAGGAGCGTATATCCCCGCTTTTTGCGATATTGTGATCATGGTTGACCAGAATGCTTCGATGTATCTGGGCTCACCAAGGATGGCGGAAAAGGTAATCGGCGAGAAGGTAACGCTTGAGGAAATGGGCGGAGCGCATGCATTGCTCTGTCAGTGGTGTAGGCGACATGCTCGTTTACAGTGAGGAAGAAGCCATTGAATCTGCGAAGCGCTATTTGAGCTATTTCCCTGCGAATTTCCAATCGAAGACAGAAATGGTCGAAGGAGTAGCTCCTAAGGCTGGAAGAAGTCTTGAAGAGATTGTTCCAGTGAATCAAAACGCTCCTTTTGATATGTATGAAGGCATTGATGCGCTGATCGACGAAGGAAGTTTCTTTGAAATCAAAAAGCTGTTCGCTCCTGAAATCATCACGGGTCTTGCGCGCATAGATGGAAGGGCAGTTGGAATCATTGCGAACCAGCCGAAGGTGAAGGGCGGAGTATTGTTTGTCGACTCTGCCGATAAGGCTGCTAAATTCATCACCCTATGTGATGCCTTCCATATTCCATTACTGTTCCTGGCTGATGTGCCAGGATTTATGATTGGGACGAAGGTAGAACGAGCAGGTATCATTCGCCATGGTGCGAAATTGATTGCTGCAATGAGCTCAGCCACCGTACCGAAAATCTCAGTAGTTGTCCGAAAGGCATACGGAGCAGGTTTGTACGCAATGGCAGGACCGGCATTTGAACCAGATTGCTGCATCGCCCTGCCGACTGCGCAGATCGCCGTAATGGGTCCGGAAGCTGCGGTTAACGCAGTATACTCCAACAAAATCAATCAAATTGAAGACCCTAAAGAAAAAATCGCTTTTGTCCAGGAAAAGCACCAGGAGTATAAAGAAAGTATCGACATCTATAAGCTCGCTTCCGAACTGATCGTTGACGACATCGTTGCAGCTAACGACCTGAGAAATGCACTGATAGACCGTTTCAAGCTATACGAAACAAAAGATATGGAATTCAGTGTCAGGAAACATCCTGTATATCCGGTATAAGAACAAAACGGAGATCCTTTTGGGTCTCCGTTTTGCTTTTGCGATAAAAAGATCAAAATAAATTTAAATAACTATAATCCCTTCTTCCTAATAAGCAAGTGTTTCTGCTAAAATATGACTAAAGTCATTGTAATACCAGTGTCAAATATAATAGATTTTTCAATATAAATGCTTGAATGTTCATTAATATTAATTTTTAAGGGCAGGATGAGGGGTTTTATGAAAATAGGAATAATCGGCGGCGGGTCAATAGGTTTATTATTCTCTTATTATCTGAGCTTGGATAATAATGTTTCTGTATACACAAGGACACGGGAACAAGCAGAATTAATTAATGAACATGGACTGCACCTTATAAAAGGTGGAATAGAACAGGATCCTTTACAGGTAACTGCTGCACCGATAAAAGAATGGAAGGGAAACGATGATTTAACAGTTGTTGCAGTGAAGCAATACCAGCTGGGTGGTGTAATATCTGTTATAAAAGATAAAGCCAAAGGGAGCATCCTTTTTCTTCAAAATGGCTATGGCCATATCAAACTGCTTTCCGAATTGGAAACAGCTGAAGTTTATGTCGGATCCGTTGAACACGGGGCCGTAAGAATGAATGGCTTTACTGTTCAACATAATGGTCTGGGCGTAACAAGAACAGCGGTATTTAAAGGAGAAGATGACCTTCTTAGAGAATTATCTACTATAGCCCCTTCTGGATTTCCGTTTATCCTTGAACCGGATTTCAAGGAGATGCTGATCAAAAAGTTGGTGGTCAATTCGGTTATCAATCCATTGACAGCAATACTTAAAGTTAAAAACGGTGAACTGATCCACAACCCATTTTACTTTGAAATCTTTAAGCAAATGTTTGATGAGTGTGCAAATGTACTTGATTTGCCTAATCGGGAACAGTACTTCGAAATTCTTATGACAGTTTGCGAAAAAACGGCAAATAACCATTCATCCATGTATAAAGATATTGAAAATGGCCGACAAACTGAAATTGACGCCATACTCGGGTATTTGCTCGAATTATCTAGTAGCAAAAATATAAAAGCTCCATTAATACATAATTATTATCATTGCATCAAGGGGAAGGAGCACGAAAGGGAGGGAGCATGATGCCGGGATTCTTCTCCGCACTTGTTGCCGCATTGATTACAGTTCCAATGATTGGCTACCTCGCTGTGTTCATCATCAGTAAGCAAATCACAGGCAACCATCGGCGCTCGGTCAGTCTGGCAATAGATTTCAGTACCTTTTTGCTGGTACTGTCTGTCCACTTTTTGATCATCACCATCTGGGAAAGGTCCTTCCTGTGGCTGATATTGATCATCTTGTTTGGACTTGCGGCAATATTTGTCTGGATTCACTGGAAATTTAAAGAGGAAATACTGTTGCCAAAGGTATTTAAGGGTTTTTGGCGCTTCAACTTCCTGCTTTTCTTTTCTGCATACATCGTCCTTGTTTTGTATGGTTTAGTTAAGCGCCTGACATTTCTGTTTGCTTAATCTAGTGTTGGACCGTCCTATAGAGGGTCCAGCACTTTTTATTGTCAGTCGGGATAAGAGGGAAGAGGTCAAAGCTGTTAAGAACCATCATAGTTATAACTGACATTGCCTACTAAAGTACAAAATGGTCAAAAATTCATTATGAAAATCTTGATTTTAGAAATTTCGTAAAGCAAAGTTTTTTTCTTTTTATTTCAAACAATGCTATACTCATTACAGTGAAAATTGCTTACGAGAAAGGAAGTACAAGTTAATGGAGATGTTGAATCTCTCTCTTCCGGCAGCGAACCGGTTTGCGACAGATTACCTGGCTGGAAGCCCTGAATTGCAGAGCTTCTTTCATTATAATTTTACAGACGAAAACTCTTATATTCATCGCCTTGATGAATTGAAAAATAGAAGCTTTATGAGGAATGAGCTTGCAGACCATATCCAGTTCTTCATGTCTCATTATGCCAAGTCTGACAAAATCAATGATAATATTGATAAACTCAGAAAAGAAAATAGCGTTGCAGTCATCGGAGGACAGCAGGCAGGTATTCTGACTGGACCGCTATATACAATTCATAAAGTGATTTCGATTATCAAGCTTGCTGAACAAAAAGAGGCGGAACTGGGCGTCCCAGTCGTACCCGTATTCTGGATAGCCGGAGAAGACCATGATTACCAGGAAGTTAACCATGTGTACGTCATGAAGGACAATAAGCAGGAAAAGTGGGTTTATCCTGAAAGGAATCTAGAGAAGAAAATGATTTCAGAAGTGTGTATCAACAGGGACCTATGTTATTCCTGGGTTGAAGAAATCGTGGAAACCTATGGAGAAACAAAGCACACGAAAGAAGTATTGGCATTTGCCTTAGAATCCTTGCAGAAAGCTGAATCCTTCGTTGATTTTTTTGCGATGATTATCATGGAGCTTTTCAAGGACTCTGGCTTGCTGATAGTGGATTCCGGAAATAAAGAACTGCGCAGGCTTGAAAAAGAATATTTCATCAATCAAATTAAAAACCACCGTGAAATTACAACTGCTGTTCTCGGCCAGCAAGAACAGACAATCTCGGCAGGCTTTGCGAATATGATCGATATTAACGAGAACGCTGCGAACCTTTTCTTTTACGATGAAAAAGTAAATGAGCGGATTTTGCTCCAATTTGACCCACATAGTGGAGGGTTTTCAGGCAAGAATGGAGAAGTCAGCTTCACATATGATGAGTTGGTGGAGATTGCAAACGAATATCCCGAGAAGCTTAGCAATAATGTCGTCACTCGTCCGTTAATGCAGGAGTGGCTTTTCCCGACGCTTGCGTTCATAGGCGGACCTGGGGAAATTGCTTATTGGGCCGAGCTAAAACTCGTTTTTGAACATTTCGGTCTCAAGATGCCTCCACTTGTTCCAAGACTCAACATCACACTGCTTGAAAGATCGATTGAGTCTGACCTTGAAGAACTGAATCTAGATTTGAAAGAAGTTTTAGTTTCAGGTACAAGCAGACATGAGCTGAAATTTATCGATTCATTAAAGGATCGTGAAGTAGAAGAACTTTTCGAGAATGTAAAAAGGATGTTGGCAGAACAATATAAAGTCATCCGAGAAAAATCAAACGGAATTGACCCGGTATTGATGCCAATGCTCCAGAAGAACGAATCCATCCTGATAAAGCAGGTTGAATTCATGGAGGATAAAATCGTAGAGGCCATTTGCCGTAAGCATGATCATATCCTGAGAAAATTCACAAGGATAGAAAATGCGTTAAGGCCAGGCAGTTCACCGCAGGAAAGAGTCTGGAACCCATTCTACTATTTGAATAAGTACGGTTTGGATCTAATACCAGAATTATTAAAGCTACATTATCAATTCGATGGAACCCACAAAATTATAAAAATGTAATTCAAAGCTTCATTCTACCAGGATGGAGCTTTTTTCTTTTAATAGGAAATTATAAAATATTTTCAATTTGGATAACTATCCAGGTTTTCTTAATCCAGCTCCAGCGCCTAGCCCCTCGAGTCGCTTGTCTAGCTGCGGCTCCTAACTCCTCGAGACGTTTCGGTCCTGCCAATGAAGTCAAAGAACGACTTCACTGTCAGGCCCTCCAACGCTTGTCGGGGCTGACCAAGCGCTTGCGCTTTTCTTATTGGTAATCCAAAGGTCATCATGGTTTTCTGCTGGTTGAGCCTTGAACATTTCTTTAGTAAAGACCCAATAGCTTTCTGGATTCTGCTTGAATACAGATTCTTAAGCAAGAGAACCTAATTTTGATTCTTCACCATGAAAAAGAACATTGATATAGGCAAACTTAACTTTACCTGTTTCTACATAATCCTTTACAAGTTGAGGATAGAAGTTTTGACTCCATGCTTTACATGCAGGCACTTAAAGTCCCCAAATTCTACAACCGTCACTGGTGCATCTGGGTCACCTAATACAGGCTGTCCTTCAATTGATGGTTGTTTATCAAAGCTAACATTATTAGATGTATCTGATTTCATATTATTTATTACTACCAAAGCTATTAATAACGCAAGAATAATAATCGTTATAACTACAGCCATCTTAAAGGTTTGGTTGTTTTGTTGTTCATTTTAACACCTCTTCATGTTTTTAATGAGGAAAACAGTTGTGTTCTATTGAAGACTGAGTAAAAGAGATAAATATCCGGATATTACAAATAAGAAGCACATGAAAAACGAAATGATGATTGGAACTTTCCTGATGAATGAGAGAATGATGAGTGCCAAGAAAATAAATGATAAAGTCAAAAACGATAAACTGATCCAGTTTACAGAGAATTGGACGACTAATCCTGGATCAATATTCCCCCTGAATATTGTTGAAAAAAGCTTTGAAACTCCTTCAGTTTGAATTGTCAATGCAATTTCATGAGGTGGCGACTGCTGCCCTAATGCTGCAGTAACAGAAAAAATGAAAAGGATCACGATGCTTTCCGCTCTTGTCCATGGGATTGGATTATACGATGATTCCACCAGCAACTTTTTTCGAACGAGAAAACTATTAATAAAGGCATAAGCATTAAGGGAAGGATGAGCAAATGCTTTAGTAAAAGAGCTTGTCCATAAGAGATACTCCAGGAAGTCGGGTATTCCTTAAATTCAACAACGAATGACATCAGGATTAAGCCGGTTAGGATTGTTGCAGCAAAGCCAATCATAGCCAGCGGTCTGAACCACCTTAAAAATGATAACCAGTTGGATTGATTGGTTGAGAACCAGCTTACGACAATCAGAACACCTACCCAAACACTTACAGCGGTAAAGTGAGCCGAATGGATCAGGAACCCTTTCGATTGATCAAGTGAGCTAGCATGACTCGACCATCCAAGGGCTAATATTAATAGAAAGGTAAAAGCTAGTCCAATCAAAGCATAAATTGTCCTTTTTCGATAATCAATCCAGACAATATAGATAAATAGTAGATTTGCAAGGATAAAGGTAAGAATCCAGACTTTTCCGACTTCAAAAGTGTAGAGCACGGATTGAAAAGTAGTTAAGAAACCTAAGTCATGATATAAATGAAGAATTAATGATAATACCGGAATAAAGGAAAATAATGCTATACCGCCTGTGGCAGACATCAGAATCCCCTTTGGTATCCTAATTTCTGGCTTGTACGAATGTGGTACCAAGCTTAAAAGAAAAGCCCCCATGAGAAGGGAGAAGCATAGATAAAGTAGTGTTTCGCTGATGATGGTTATCATGATCATGGTTACTTCTCCCTTCTAAAAAAGATCAAGAATGTCATTATAATGATAAGGGTCAAAATGACCAATATTGTTAATAAAACAGAATCCGACAATGATTCATGCTGGTTTTCCGTTTTGTTTGATGAATGCGAGGCAGAATTTGTATCATTCTCAAATTCTTTTTCTTCTTCAACGGGTTTTTCCTTTAATTCCTCAGTTTGTTCCATTTCAACAAAGAAGGTAAATTCCCCCTTAATTGGATGGCCATCAGCGCCAATGATCTCCCACTGAACGAGATATTTCCCATTATCTAAGGATTGTTCGACAGATCCTGTCATTTGTTTTTCGTTCAAGGTAATATTGGCAATAGGAACAACAGGTCCATTAACAACACTTACTCTGAAAGTGCTGCCTTGTTCTATTTTTGTTTCAAAGTCCAAGGATATATCCTGGAATTGTTCCGTTACAACTTCACCATCTTTGGGTGAAGAGTTTTCTAAACCTGTATGAGCTGTCACAGTGTTTGTGAAAGTAAACACCAACAGTATAGATAAAAGGATGTTTTTATTCATTTCTAACCTCCGAATAGTACTAACCGTTTCTATTTTAACAAAGTTACCATTACAGTCAAATGGTTGTTAGAATGTAATTTGTGACAACTTTTCAAACAAATTATTTAATTGATTCCTAAACCAATCGCTATGTTATATATTTTTAAAAAAAGATCATGTTTGTCCTATATAGGAGGAAATTATAGTGAAGAGGTTAATATTTTTAATTCTTAGTACATTGTAAGTGTTTGTTGGATGTTCCAACAAAACGACTGATGATCCAAAAGTGCCCGAACTAATCGAAGTGGCTATTGAAACTACCCCAGCAAAGTTAAAAGTGTTTGGACCAGGCTAATACAATGTAATAGCACATGTAACAGCCAGAGATATGCACAATATGCCGAAAGTCCAACTAGAAGTAAGCGAATAATTGGTAGACAAAAAAGAATGGACTTCCATTCTTTTTTGTTAATCATAATTTCTTAACTAACTTCGTTTGAAAAAATCCCGATTTTTCTCAAAAGTAATTACCTCTGTGAAAGAAACAATAAAAACAAATACAACTGGGAATTGAATCGAATAAAGTGAATTATACAGTCACTAAAGTTTGACTATAACCAAAAGGATTTTATGGTCCATTACTCTAATAATCGTTTGACTATTTGAAATCCATTGCATATACTGATACTCAAATAAATGTTTGAATGAGAGGTGAGGTCGTTTGAAACACGATGATGTGTGTGAGATTACTTGTTTTGATGGTCCTAAAGTGAACCGGGTAAAGGAATCTTTATCTAAACATAATACATTTTCTGTTTCTAAATTGTTCAAAGCATTGGCAGACGATACAAGATTAAAAATTGCTTTTGCATTAAGTGAGGAAGATGAGCTTTGTGTGTGTGACGTCGCAAATATTGTAGAGTGTACAATTGCAACTGCTTCACACCATTTACGCCTGCTCCGCAACATGGGCCTTGCAAAACATCGTAAAGATGGAAAGCTGGTGTTTTACTCCTTAGATGATGAACATGTAAAACAACTGATTCAACTAGCCTTCACTCATGAAAAGGAGGGAAAAGTGCATGGATAAAGCGATTGAACAATCAGCCCAAAAACATGTATACCATATACAAGGATTCACCTGAGCAGGCTGTGCGACTACGTTCGAAAAGAACGTAAAACACCTGGAGGGTGTTTCAGATGCAAGTGTAAACTTTGGCGCTTCTAAACTTGTTTTATACGGAAATGCTTCCATTGAAGAACTTGAAAAGGCCGGGGCTTTTGAGAATCTTAAAGTCATACCGGAGAAGGAACGATTTGAAGTAAAGAAAGAGCCATTTTTGAAAAAGCATGCCAAGGTGATAACCTCATTTGTTTTCTTGCTTATGGGATGGTTTCCGGACAATTCAACGGAGAAGAGAATATAGCCTCCATTATTGCATACGCAGCCTCAATCCTAATAGGAGGCTACCGACTGTTTAACACTGGTTGAAAAACCTGTTTCGATTAAATTTTGATATGAAAACCTTGATGACAATTGCCGTCATTGGTGCAGCCTTCATTGGTGAATGGGGAGAAGGTGCCACAGTTGTCATCCTGTTTGCCATTAGTGAAGCCCTTGAAACCTACTCAATGGATAAAGCCCGTCAATCCATTCGATCATTAATGGACATTGCACCAAGGGAAGCCTTGATTAGAAGAGGAAATCAGGAACTGATGATCCAGGTTGATGAAATTCGAATTGGAGACATCATGATTGTCAAACCTGGGCAAAAAATTGCGATGGATGGCACTGTAATGAAAGGAACCTCTTCAATAAACCAGGCAGCGATCACTGGGGAGTCCGTGCCAGTGGCTAAAACAATCGATGATGAAGTTTTTGCCGGAACCCTTAATGAAGAAGGACTGCTCGAGGTTAAAGTAACCAAACATGTAGACGACACGACAATTGCGAAGATTATCCATCTAGTTGAAGAAGCACAAGCAGAGCGTGCACCTTCCCAGGCGTTTGTCGATCGCTTTGCTAAGTATTATACACCTGCCATTATGTTGATTGCTCTAGGTGTTGCCGTAATTCCTCCGCTTTTCGGAGCTGACTGGAACACCTGGATTTATCAAGGTTTAGCAGTGTTAGTGGTCGGCTGTCCATGTGCCCTTGTGGTTTCCACTCCTGTCTCAATTGTTACCGCAATCGGAAACGCAGCCCGAAACGGCGTGTTAATTAAGGGTGGAATTCATTTAGAAGAAATGGGATCGATAAAAGCCATTGCTTTTGATAAAACAGGAACATTAACAAAAGGGGTTCCGGTCGTCACTGATTATCTTCCGCAAGATGGAGCATCAAACGAACAATTAAAAATCATAGCTGCTCTAGAAAACGGGTCGCAGCATCCACTGGCTTCCGCGATCATGAAAAAGGCAGAGGAAGAAAATCTCGATTATCAAAGTGTTGATATCAAGGAATTTTCTTCGATAACGGGTAAAGGAATAAAAGGGGACGTCAACGGTGAGACATATTTTGTTGGCAGCCCGAATCTATTTGAAGAAATTCTCACTGGCGGAATCGAGGCCGAACTAAAAGAGAAAATTGAAACCTTACAAAGCCAGGGGAAAACCGTGATGGTTGCTGGTACATCAACGGAAGTAACGGTGTTGATCGCTGTTGCAGATGAAGTTAGAGAAACAAGTCAAAAGGTGATTCAAAAACTACACGCTTTGGGTATCGAGAAAACAATCATGTTAACTGGAGATAACTCTAGGACTGCGAATGCCATCGGAAAGCAAGTAGGCGTTTCGGATATTAAAGCAGAGCTTTTACCGCATGATAAGCTTAACTGCATTAAAGACCTCAGAAAAGAATATAACCGTGTTTCCATGGTCGGTGATGGAGTAAACGATGCTCCTGCTCTTGCAGCCTCAAATGTTGGGGTGGCAATGGGAGGTGCAGGGACAGATACAGCATTAGAAACGGCTGATATTGCCCTGATGGCTGATGACTTAGGGAAGCTGCCTTTTACGGTAAAACTAAGCAGAAAAGCTTTAGTGATCATTAAGCAGAATATAACCTTCTCATTAGGTATAAAGCTTATTGCGTTATTGCTCGTGATTCCAGGCTGGCTTACGCTCTGGATTGCGATATTCGCAGATATGGGTGCCACTTTACTTGTTACCTTAAACAGCCTAAGACTTCTTGGAGTTAAAGACAAATAAACAAGAAGCTTCCCAGGAATGGGAAGCTTCTTTTATGCTGACAAATGATGAATCAAAATAGTTTCTGTTGATATTTTCCCATGAACTGATCCAGTCCATCCATTTTTGTTTATTAAAGTTTGTGAACAAATGTACAGTATAGGAATACGGGACAAAAGAGTTTTAACGATTGTTTCGAGAATGCTAAAAGCACCAATCAAAGGCAGTGGTGTTCCAACTAGAGGAACTCCGCAAGGAGGAATCCTGTCTCCTCTTTTATAAAACATTGTTTTAAATGACTTAGATTGGTGGATAGCTAGCCAATGGGAATGCCTAAAAACAAAACATGTTTACGCGACCAATAGTAAGACAAGAGCGCTAAGGAAAACGAGTCTTAAATAAATGTATATCGTTAGATATGCAGATGATTTTAAGATTTTCACAAATTCTCATCAATCAGCTATAAAAATATTTCACGCTACCAAGGAATACTTAAAAAATCAGCTAAACCTTGATATATCAACCGAGAAATCAGCGATTACTAATCTTAGAAAGAGGAAATCTGATTTTCTGGGTTTTTCTCTTAAATCAGTAACCAAGCGTAATAAAATTCCTTAAATAATCATTAAAACGGTAAGACAACAATTTCTT
>NZ_BAUW01000061.1 GCF_000517385.1 Mesobacillus boroniphilus JCM 21738
GTTCAGCCCCGACAAGCGCTGGAGGGCCGACCGGTGAAGTCGTTCTTTGACTTCATCGGGCGGACCGAAACGTCTCGAGGGGCTAGGCGCTGGAGCTAGATTAAGAATACTACATGTAGTTATCCTCAACTAAATAAATTTTATAGTTTCCTAACCAACGAAAAACAGCGGGCCTCCGCCCGCTGCTCTACTTACTTCCCTGTTATCAAATCAACAGTTTTCTCGACGACAGTGGAAACTCCATCTGCCAGATTTTTTCCTAATGATGAAAAGAGGTTGAATGCTTTCATTTCTTCTAGTTTTTTCCGCTTTTGTTCCAGGTCATGGCTGGAAATGTCATTTCCTAAAATGGCAGTTTCAAAGCTACCGTTTTCGTTTTGGTCAATGCTGAGCGCACTTTTGAATTCGGGGTCTTCGTAGCCTTTCATTTTATGGATTCCTTCATTTGCTTGCTGCATGCCGAACAAAACGGATATGAACATTAAAGAAGCAAGCATAAAGCTTTTAAGCATAAACATTTTCATCTCAATCACCTAATTGATTTTTTATTGTTTGTCAGGAGGTTCCTGCGCTGGCGCATCTACTTTTTCCGCCTGCCAGTAGAATTCACTGAATACGTCTGCAAGTGCATCGGCAGACCTGTTCAATCTTCGAATGTGTTATCAACGCCGCCAAACTCTATTAGCAGTGCATTTCCGGACAAGTCCTGATTGAATTTCCCATTCGTCGAGGCGCCCTTTTTCTCGATGATGCCCCTGCTTAATCCCTTGCCGTACTTTTTATCGAGGAGATTATGCAGTTCTCGTGCGAGAGCAAGGTTTTTTTCGTAATTGGCATTTTCTCCGCCGATGACAAATGCCAGTTTGGCATAAGGCTTGCCGTTGATTTGGATCGTTGTTTTATCTTTGCGATATCCATCCCGGTGGATATCAATAAAGTATTGAAGATTCCGGTCTCCAGCCATTGCGGCTTCCACAACCGGCCGTGATTCCTGATAGGCTTTTCCAAATCCAAGCCCTTTCTTGCTGAGATTGGCCATTACATCCGTTTTATCTACCGTTGTTCCGACGCCTCGTTGTTCGAGACTCTTTTTCAGCTGGTCACCTATCTTCGTGACATTCACCTGTGAATGATAGGCCTTGTTCGGGTCGGTCACACCCTTAAGATAAGGAAGATACGATTCTCTTGTGTGGGTAAAATAAATATAGACGGCTTTACGGTCTCCAGCAGATAGCGGAGGTGCAGCACTATCTTCAGGATTACCCGTATCCAAACCTTCCGTGTTTTGCAGCGCCGCTTCCTGCTCTGCTTTCAATACATCGACAGGGGGAGCAGATTCCATTGGCATATTCGTATAATTCGTTCCTTCACCGGCGACTAGGATTTTCCCGTCAAAAAGCGAGAAACCCGGAAGTTCCCTGCCTAGCAAGCTCCGTGGATCATCCAGATTGATATTGGTGGAAAGCTTAAACATGACATTCGTGAGCTTTGGTGTCTCATATTCCTCTGGAAGCACCTGAAGGAATTGATGGTTTTCCCAACCCATTAAACTAAAAAGAAGTTGGCCATTCAGATTATTTGCAGCCTGATTAACAGAATCCGAGGTGATCCTGTATTCAGGCTTTAGCGAAGTCATCGCTCCGCTTATGGAAAAAATCCCAATGAGAAAGAACACAAATGCTAATGCGGCTTTTACTACTTGAGTCCCTTGGACGGCTACAATTATTCCAGATCGTTTATTAAATCTCATGGTTCCACCTCTCTAATGCAAGTCTAGTAAATGGTATGACTTTGCTAGAGAAGATAGAACTTCGAATCCATCCGTAACGAATTTGAAATAAATCTAATAGAATATATCCTAGTGTGTATACATGCCTGTATTATCCTGATCGACATTCGTATGCAGCGCTGAATTGAGGCCGCTGGCAATCAGGTTGGCCATATCATCTATGAACACATCGACTTCTTTAGGAGTCACCATCAGGTTATGGCCTAAAGGAGATAGAACCTCATAAATCAGCTTTCGCTTCTCTTCGTCTTCGAGTGTTCCGATCATTCCAAGGAAGGTTTGGCGATGCTCAGCTTCAGGCAGGTCTTCTTCTGTCAGCTTTCTTCTTCTGCCAAAACTCATTCCAGCCGGCACAAGTGATTTCGAAGGCTTATCACCTTCTCTCATTTCCTTGCCAAAATGTTTCAAAATAAAATCAATCGTATCACTTGTAATCGAAACCGCATCGACCACTGTAGGAACTCCAATCGCTATCACTGGAATGCCTAATGTTTCTTTGCTAATTTCCTTCCTTTTATTCCCTACGCCTGATCCAGGATGGATCCCTGTATCCGAAATCTGGATCGTAGAATTGACTCTTTCAATGGAACGGGAAGCGAGTGCATCAATTGCAATGACAAAATCAGGTTTCGTTTTCTCCACGACGCCAAAAATAATATCAGAAGTCTCTATCCCAGTTAGACCCATGACTCCCGGAGAAAGCGCGCTAACAGAACGATAGCCCTCTTCGACACTCTCTGGCTGAAGATCGAACAGGTGCTTAGTAACGAGTAAATTTTCACAGACGAGAGGCCCTAAAGCATCGGGTGTCACATTCCAGTTCCCCAAACCAACAACAAGGCAGGATGCATCTTCCTTGATACCGGCTTGTTTGATGAAATGGGCAAATTCATTTGCAAATATTTTTTCTACTTTTCCCTGGAGCTCGGTATCCTGCTGGCGAATGCCGACCACTTCGATTGTCAAATATTGTCCCTGTTTTTTTCCAAGGCTCTTTTCTCCCTCAGCCGTCACCTCGACTAGAGAAATCTTTATATCATTTTCTTCTTTTTCTTTTATAATGACGCCTTCAATATGGGAAAGATTTTCCTGGGTATGGACGGTTGCTGCCTGGTCTGCCAGCACCATTTCCCTCGCTTCCACAGCCAGGTCAGTCCTAATTGAATACATGCTCAAATCTACTGGTTCCTCCATTATCGCATTCCTCCCAATAACAGTTTGGCTGCAATACAGCATACTATTGCCTATCTTTTCCTTTTACATAAAAAAACATTCACGATACACTAGACTTAAGTTAAAGCAGAGTATTGCATTATTAACCCCTGTTTGATAAAATATCATTTGTTCTTAATAAAATAAGAAATGTACTGGAAATGTCGAGTTCCATAAAATCTCGATGCTTTTTTAGGAGGTGAACGGAATGCCAAACATTAAATCTGCAATCAAACGCGTAAAAACTAGTGAAGCGAGCAAAGCTCAAAACATTACTGTGAAATCTTCTATGCGTACAGCAGTTAAAAAAGCAGAAGCAGCAATCGTGAACAACGATACTGAAGCAAAAGTTTCTTTCGCTGAAGCAGCTAGCAAGCTTGACAAAGCAGCAGCTAAAGGTCTTATCCACAAAAACGCAGCTTCCCGCAAAAAAGCCCGTTTAATGAAAAAATTAAACGCTAATGGCTAATTTTAAATGCTAAATGTAAATAAAAAAAACGACCTTCATGGGTCGTTTTTTATTTTGCATTTATGTAAAATCATTTCCTGCCGTTTATCTGGAATAAAATCATTTCAATCAACATTTCCTTTTTCATGCCGCCAGTTTTCATTTGGTAATCAGCGTCAGCGAGAAGCTTTATGATCCTTGTCAATTCCTCATCAGCAAATGCTACTGCCTGTCCCGCTGCCAGTTTTACCCTGAATGGATGGATTTTTAAGGTCCCGGCAATCTGCTGCTGCCCATAACCTTTGCGGGCAAGCTCTTTCACCTGGTAAATCAGCCTGAATTGACCCGTTATTACGGCAAGAATCTTAATCGGTTCTTCGTTTTGTTTTAACAAATCATAATAAATCCTTAAAGCAGACTCAACATTTCGGTGTACAACCTTGTCAACCAGCGAGAAAATATTCTGTTCCAACGATCTTGCAGTCAGCCGGTCGACAATCTCCCTGCTAATTGGGTGGTTTTCCCCTGCATAGAGCGCCAATTTATCGATTTCAGAAGTAAGCATGAACAAATTCGTCCCTGCAAGTGTCAATAGAAGCTCGATTGCATCATTATCAATTATCGCTCCATTTGCCTGAGCGCGTTCCTTAACCCAGGATTTTGTTTCTTGTTCGCTCAATTTCTTGGCTTCGATGACAGTAGCTTTCTGTTTTAACTCCTTCGTCACTTTCTTTCTTTCATCCAGTTTTTCGTAAGGTGCAGAAAAAACAACGATTGAGTAGGGTGCAGGCTGTGAAAGATATTCCTCTAGTTTCGCTAAGTTATGCTCTACCTTCCCTTTTGACTTTTCCGATGTCAAAAATACAGGATTCTGGAGGATTACCAATCGTTTCTCTCCCATAAACGGGAAAGTTTCAGCATCTTCCAGCGCTGCCTCGATTGGTGTTTCTTCTAGATCGTAAACCGAGTAATTGAAATCTTTCTCTTCGTCATCCAAAACATTGTCCACGAGAAGCTGTTTTGTTTCATTTATTAGAAAGGTTTCTGTTCCAAACATTAAATAGACAGGATCCACCTGTTTTTTGCTTATTTTTTTCCAAATGTCCAATACCACTTTTTTTCGCTCCGTTCAATCCAGTTTTGCCATATATCTATCGTAAAGAAGCTTGGACATTTTGACAAGCATTCTAAGGGAATTGGCCCCCTATCCGGACCAATTCCCCTATTTATATTGAACGCTGAAATATAAGGCCTAGGATACTTATATCTCAACGGTGCATCATGGTAAGATTATTTTAGCCGCAGACGGGAAAAGTATTTGTGACAACTCTTGGTACATTGACACACATATAGGAAGGCAGCAGCAAACTTAATACATTTATATTGCTGCACAGAGAACACTGGATTTTTTAATTTGAATCGATTATACTATTATAGAATTATTAGGGGGGATTGACTGTGAATCAATTCGAAGAAAATGTCCAAAGCAATCGCAATGACGCTGTTGACTCAGGTGTTGGATTCATTGTTTCTTTTGGATTCTTTGCAACAATGTTCATTATTGCGACAGTCGTGCAATTAATCGGGAGTTAATCACGGCTACATAGGATAAACTTTGGAGACTGCATTTGACCAAATGCAGTCTTTTCTCATGTTCTTGTGATTTTCGGGGGAGAGAACTTTTTGTTCTTGCTATATACTATGGAAGTTGTGTCGTAAACGTTCCTGAATTGTCTTTAAACTTGTAAATGATTGCGCCATCTTCATCGGTCCTGAAAATCTGGATGCCTCGCTCTTCTAATCTTTTGATGACTTCTTTGCCGGGATGGCCATACCGGTTATTCTTTCCAACAGATATGACTGCAAAATCAGCGTTCGTCCTTTCCAGGAAAGGTTCTGAACTGGAGTATTTACTTCCATGATGCCCGATCTTTAAAACGTCTATATCAATGTCCTTGATTTTCCTGGCCATTGAATTTTCTCCTTCACTACCCAGATCGCCTGTAAAAAGCCACTTTTTGCCGCCAAAAGTTGCGCGCAGCACAATTGACTGCTCATTTCGCTCTCCATCCATTTCACTTGGGTGAAGAATTAAAAAATTTCCTCCAGAGGTTTTCCATCTAATACCCATTCCAGCTACATAAATGTCTGCTCCCTTCTTACTGGCAATCTCAATAATTTCCTCCTCTAATCCAGATCTATCTGAAACACGCGGTACTATCAGCTGTTTTACGCGTATTTCCTCCAACAAAGCAACAGCTCCACCTACATGATCCGCGTCCCCGTGGGTCAAAATCAATTTATCCAAAGTCCTGACCCCTTCACTTTTTAAAAATGGAACAACGATTTTCTTGCCGGGATCATAAAGACTGCCTCTCTGCTGCCATTTTTCTTTTTCGAAACGCATGACACCTCCTGTATCTATAAGATAATTTCCCTGATTATACGGCATCCTGATGAAGATGCTGTCACCCTGCCCGACATCCAGGAAGGTGATTTGCCCATTAGGATTCAAATACGGCAATAATATTTGCAGTAATAGAGGTAGTAGTGGCAGGGCAAATAGCCATAGAGGAGGCTTTAACTTTTTGAAAATAAAACCTTCCCATTTGAAAAAAAACAGTGGAATCAATATGATTTGCACAATTAGTAAAAATGGCTCAAGCTTACCAATTATGAGGGTTGACATCGGGAGATCAGACAGCTTCATGGCGATAAGGTTTACATGGTGTACGAGGTTCTCAAGAAAATACAAATAAAAGTAAGGCAACGCCCGATGAGCAACAAAATTAGATAGGAAATCAACAAAAGCGGAAGCAAAACGAAAGAGAAAAGCGGCACGAACAGGAGATTGGCAAAAATCGATATGGCAGAGAACTCATAAAAAGAAGCAAGGATGACAGGAAGGCTTGAGATCTGAGCTATAAAAGAGGCCGCAGCAGTCTGCTTTAAAAACGAATTAAAATCTTTTAGAATAACCGGTGCTGAAATGACCAGGGAGAAGCTGACGGCGAAAGAGAGTTGGAAGCCTGTATCAAATATGATACTTGGCTGGATAAGTGCCATTAGCATAAATGCTGCTGAAACTGCGTCAAGTGGCGTCATGCGAAGCGATAAGCGCCGTGAACCAATCAACATGATCAGCATCACGGCTGCTCTGACAACCGGTGGAGCTAGCCCGGTGATAACTGCGTAAACAGGCAGGGAAGCCATTAGTAAAATTCCAGTTTTTTCCTTCGTCAAACCTAACCTGATACAAATATAATAAATCATACCTGTAAGCAACCCAACATGCAGGCCGGAAATCGCCAGCAAATGGACAATCCCTATTTTCTGGTAAGACCGTTCTGTTTCGGTGTTGAAGAGATTTCTTTCTCCAAAAACCAGCGCTGCAGCCAGGGCTGAAGTTTCCTCTGGCAAAGTGTCTTTTATCCTGGCGATTTCATTATGCCTGAAGGCTTTTAATGCAATTAAGATTCCATCGGATTGTTGATAACAGGTTTCCAGAGACAGTTTGTCGACATCAAAGATCCAGAAAATATCGTTCCGTTGAAGATAATCTTTGTAATTGAATGCATTGGGATTTCGGGCAGGAGATGGACGATTGAGGACCCCGGACGCTGCACATGCCATACCAGGAGTAAGAAGTGTTTTGATTATTTGTTGTTCGGTCTTTGACTTGATCCTGTATTTGAAGACCAGTTTTTCATTTGAAGGCAATGCTTTTCCGTAAGCAGAAAGCAAATCACCGTCCATTAGGATTTCATCATCGAATAATATCAGGAAGTTTTTCTCATTGCCTGTATAAAGTGATTCAGAATGTGACTCTGTATACCCTGCGGCCATAAAAACAAGGTAGCAGCCCGCCATAAGCACAAGGGTGGAAGCAGGGAGTTTCTTCAGCTTTTTTAACAGGATCATGCTGAACAGGAACAATCCCCCGTATAACAACTTATTTTCGGTGATGGTCATAAGACCCAGTAAGGAGACAGCTGCCAGGTAAAACAGCTGCCCTTCAATAGGCCAAAAGCGATTTGGCAACATATTCTCTATTCCTTAATTAAGTTATTTTGATAAGTGTACAACCTCAACATCCCTTAAGAAAAGTTCATTATACTTGTTAGGATAGGCGCTGCGGTATACGATTCTTGTAATTCCTGACTGTGCGAGTGTCTTGGAGCATTTTTCGCAAGGCTCGTGGGTTACAAAGGCTGTTGCTCCCTTTAAAAGCCTCTGTCGGCATGGAGGACGGCATTCTCTTCTGCGTGAAGGGTCCGGATGCATCTTCCCTGCTCGTTAATCAGGCAGCCGGCATCCTCACAATGTTCATGGCCATGTATAGAGCCATTGTAACCAGTTGAAACAATGTGCTTGTCCTTTACAATGACACAGCCTACATGCAGCCTGGGGCATGTAGAGCGTGTCCCCACTTCTTCAGCGATATCCAAAAAGTATTCATCCCAACTCTTTCGTTCCATGCTGTATTCCCCCTTTAAAAGCTAAAAAAAATAATTTCTTTCCATGTTTCTAATTTTAATGCTTATCATCAAAGAGTCAATTTCAATGCAGCTATTTTACCGAAATCAAGTCCTTCAATTTTTCGAAGTTTTATCACCAATTCCGCTGATTTCTTTTAAATCCTCGATTGATTTGTAGGGACCGTTCGTTTCACGGTACTCAATAATGGCCTCTGCTTTTGCAGGACTATCCCCGGCAATGTCTGGAGCTCGCTGGACCCGGCAGAGTTCAAGTTCACTGTCCCATTTCCAGCCGTCTCCCCCACCTGTACTGGAAGAGCAGCATTAACATTCTCGCCTATACGCGGTACATATATGGCCATTTCGTCCTGAACATATAACGCGAAATTGATGGCAGCTGAATCGGCGTCCTCCGCAAGCCCACCGGCCAGTTCAATCAGGTCAACCACCCTTCCTCCCTCATGGATTTCGTAAACGCCTGGGTTTACTACCGCACCTTTGATGTCAGCCATCATGACCATTAATTTTTCATCCGCTTTCTTTTCATCATTTTCATCACTGCTAGTTTCGACATCTGCAACCACAGCTAAATTTCCTTCATTCATTTCAGTCAATTCATCTTCTTTATCAAAGGATAAATAAAGAAAAAATAATACAGCCGCTATTCCAGCAATAACATAGAATTTGTTTTCTCTGATCCAGTCCAAAAACGGTCAACACCTTTCTATATGTCATAAAATAAAACTTGAAATCATATGGATATAGGAGAATAAATGTACGAAGGAGGGAAGGGTTATGAAAATAGGGATTATAGGCACAGGGAATATGGGGAGAATTCTCGCCGAAGCTCTCATTGATGGGAATGCCGTTTCCCCTTCTTCAATGATGATTACGAATAGGACATTAACAAAAGCTTTAGAGATTCAAAAAATATATCCAGGCTTATCAGTTGGAAAGAATGCGGAAGAGGTTGCTGAAAACGCTGATGCCATTTTCGTATGCGTGAAGCCTCATCATGTTCTGGGAGTCCTCGAAACCATCAATCCTGTGCTAACAAAGGATAAATGTATTATCTCAATAACAAGCCCAATCAGTGTGGAGCAAATCGAAAGCAAAGTGGATTGTTCTGTCATGAGGATCATTCCAAGCATTACAAACAGAGCGCTTGCAGGTGTTTCACTTTTCTCTATTGGAACTCGATGCACGACGGAATGGAGAGAAGCATTATTTACCCTTTTCAAAAAGGTATCTGTTCCGCTGGAAATCGAGGAGAATGTCACAAGAGTCGCATCAGATATTGTCAGCTGCGGTCCAGCTTTTTTCAGTCACCTTGTCCAGAGTTTTATTGACGCTGCCGTTAAAGAAACAGAGATCGACAAGGAGACGGCGACCAAACTTTCAAGTGAAATGCTGATTGGCCTTGGTGAGCTGCTGAGTCAAAGCCACTATACATTACAGACTCTACAGGAAAAGGTTAGCGTGAAGGGCGGCATCACCGGAGAAGGAATCAATGTCCTTGAAAATGAAACTGGGGATATGTTCGAAAAGATTTTTCAGGCTACACATAAAAAATTCGCAAAAGAACTGAAAAAAATTGAGGAACAATTCGGTCCTTAAAAGATTTCTCTATTGATCTTTATAATCCTTCTATAGAAATGTGACAAATTTGGTACAAGAAAGGCTCCCAAAAAGTTGGGAGCCTTTTCTAATTTACTTCTTGACCATCGCAAAAAACAAACGCTCAGCTGTTGGCTCGGAGGCTTTCATAGTGTAGTCCCCAGTAATCTCAATACTATCAAAGCCGGCCTGCTCTAACCATTTTACATAGGAATCCTCGGGATATGTACGCTGGTCATGCATTTCATCGACTCGGTCATACTTTCCGGATCCTTCATCGAGAACGAAAAATGTCAGCTCATGTTCAACACTGTGAGCGCCTTCCCCCTTGAAGCTATTCCAAATATAAGAGATTTCTTCATCATTCCATGTAAATGTTTCATCTGCAAAAATATGTTCCATTTTATAGACAGAATGGACATCAAACAGGAATAAACCCCCTTTTTTCAAAAGGCGGGACACCCCTTCGAATGTCTGGCGGACTGCCTGTTCATCCTTTAAATAATTCAGCGAATCACAAAAGATGCCAATGATATCAAACTCACCTAAATCATCAAGCTCAGTCATGTCCTGCTGAAAAAATTGTATTGGCAGCGATAGCGCTTGAGCTTTCGACTGGGCTACTGAGAGCATATCCGTTGATAAATCCGCGCCGGTAACTTCAAAGCCTTTTGCGCAAATCTTACAGAAAGCTCCCCGGTGCCGCATGCGAGGTCGAGGAGCTTCATTCCGTTCACTTGATATTTCTGTTTGTATGCCTCTACAATCGAAACCCATTCATCATAGGGAACATCCTGCATGAGCTCATCATACAAATAAGCGAACCTTTCGTAAGACATTAATTTAGCTCACTTTGTACGTTTTCGATCGGAGCATCTCCCCATAGGCGCTCAAGGTTATAGTAGCTTCGCTCTTCTTTGTGGAAGACATGGACAACAACATCACCGATATCGATCAGCACCCACCTTGCTTCGTCAAAACCTTCCATCCTCTTAAAATTATATCCTTGCTCTTCTGCTTTTTCCCTGATTTCACGAGCAATAGCCTGTACCTGCTTATCAGAATTCCCGTGGCAGATGACAAAGTAATCGGCAATCAATGAGATGCCTTTCATATTCAGTACCATTATATCTTCTGCTCGTTTATCATCTGCCGCTTTTATCGCTGTCAGTAATAATTCGCGCTCACTCATTAAATCAACCTCCTGAATTTTGTACGATGCTGTTGTAGGCATTAAATGTATCTGGAAAGACCGGCTGGTTTTTCTTCATTAAAAATTGAATTGTATTTTTCATGGATTGGATCAATGCTCTATCTAAATCATTCTCTGCCATTTCCCTGACTTCATCCACTCCCGGAAAATGGCGGCCAGGCTCAATATAATCAGCCAGGTAGATGACTTTATCAAGAAGCGTCATGCCAATCCTTCCAGAAGTATGGCAACGGATTGCATCAAGAATTTCCTTGTCGTCGATTCCTGCTTCCTTTTCTGCGAGGAACGCCCCGACTGGTGCATGCCAGAGCTCACTGTTAAACTCAAGCAAGATTGCAGGCATTTTTTGTTCCTCAATGATTTGTCTCATTTCATCCTTCGGGCGGAATTTAGCATAATCATGAAAAATAGCAGCCAGTTCCGCTTTCTTAATATCTGCTCCATATTTCCCGGCCAGGCTGATGGCTGTCTCCATCACGCCAAGAGTATGCTGATATCTGTGTTCAGTTAGTTGTGGCTTCACAATCTGAAGTGCTTGTTCACGTTCCATATAAACCACGCTCCTCTATATAAACCCTCACCGGATCGGGAAGCAGATAGCGTATGCTTCGGCCGTCCCTCACCCTTTCTCTGATCATACTTGAAGAGATGTCCATTTGCGGTGTCTCTGCATAAAGAATATCATATGGTGTTTCAGTACTGTATGATGGCCTGCTGACACCCACAAACTTGATCATTTTCAATAATTCATCTATTTTATGCCATTTTGGCAAATATTCAACCATGTCACCACCAATAATAAAGTGGAAATCGGTTTCTTTATACATATCTTTTAATATTTTCATCGTTTCATACGTGTAAGATCGGCCGCTTCTCTCGAGTTCTGCTTTTTCAATCCTGAATCGCTCGTTATCGGCAATCGCAAGCTCGAGCATAGCCAGCCTGTCTGAATGGCTGATGGGCTCATCAACAGTTTTGTGCGGCGGCACCTGATTTGGCATGAACCAAACCTCATCAAGTCCATAAGCATATAACACTTCATTCGCAATAACTAAATGTCCGGTATGCGGCGGGTTGAAGGTTCCGCCTAAAATGCCGACTTTTTTCAAAAAGGCACCTCCCAGTATTTATCTTGGAAGAACAATTTGCTTATTTTCACGGGACTCTTTATATAAAACTATGGTATTACCGATGACCTGAACAAGCTCTGCTTTAGCACCGCGAGACAGCTGTTCAGCCACAGTCTCCCTATCCTCGTCACAGTTCTGCAGGATGCTTACCTTAATCAACTCTCTCGCTTCCAGCACATCTGCGATTTGCTTGATCATATTTTCATTTACCCCACCTTTTCCAACTTGAAAAATTGGAGTAAGATGATGGGCTTTCGATCTCAAAAAACGTTTCTGCTTACCTGTTAACATATGTTAACCTCCTAAATTTCTTAAAACATTGCCTTCCATTCTCTCGACATCGGGAAAAATCCCTGTCCATATCTCAAAAGCAAGCGCTCCCTGGAACACAAACATTCCCACGCCATTCTGGATAGCAGCTCCCTTTCTGGAAGCTTCTTTTAGAAACTTTGTTTGCAATGGATTATAAATTATATCACTAACTATAGCACTTTGGGTTATGTTTTCAGGAGACAGCGGCAAACTTTCTGTATCGGGCACCATACCAATTGAAGTTGTCTGTATGATCAGCTGATATTCAGCAAGTGACTTTTCAGCGGCTTCTCGGCCAATTACATTTGATTCCACTTTGAAAGGGCATGAGCTGACAAGCTCATCAGCCTTTCCAGGAGTGCGATTATACAGGTCAATTCGCTCGATCCCGGCCTGGGCCATCGAAAAATAAATGGCTCTTGAAGCACCGCCTGCACCAATAATCAAAGCTGATCTTGAACCAAGATCAGCAGCCATATATTCAAGCCCTTTAACAAAACCAGGGCCATCAGTATTATAGCCTACCAGAAGGCCATTTTCATTTTTAACTGTGTTGACAGCACCTATTGCTTTTGCCAAAGGATCAACTTTATCCAGGTGAGCGATGATATCTGTTTTATGTGGAATTGTTACATTGAAACCACTCACACCCAGCGCTTTCAACCCTTTCACAGCATCCAGAAGATTCCTTTTGCTCACATGGAAAGGAAAATAAACCGCATCTATTCCATAAAGATCAAATAAATCATTGTGCATGGCAGGAGACATCGAATGAGCGATAGGATCTCCGATGACACCGAAAATTTTTTTCATTACGTCTCCCACCCTTTCTTTAAAACAATGGATCCTAAATAAGTGACCTTCTCAGCATTACATGAACGCCTTTAGGGACATACGCCGCGATTTTTGCGCCAGCATCATTGACGGTTACCCAGCCAAGCCCTGAAAATACAACATCGGTTTTGGCTTCCTTAATTGTGAACTCATGTCGGACAAGTTCAGGGAATTCATCCATCTGCTCACGCCTCGGCGGTGTCAGAAGCTCTCCAGCATGATTCTTATACAGCTCATCCGCCTTTTCAAGTTTTGTTCGGTGAATGTTGATTTCATTCGGCACATAGCATGAAAAAGCCCTTCTCCCGCCTGATATATAATCGAAACGTGCCAGACCGCCGAAAAACAGCGTCTGTTCTTCATTCAATTGGTACACCTTCGGCTTGATTTCTTTTTTAGGAGTGATAAACTTCAAATCACGCCTATCCACGTAGTGCGCCATCTGATGATGGTTGATGATACCCGGTGTATCGACAATCGCTTTGCCGTCCTCAAGCGGTATTTCGATCATATCAAGTGTAGTTCCAGGAAAGTGAGAAGTGGTGATCACATCGCCTTCCCCTGTCACTTCCTTGATGATCCTATTTATAAAAGTAGATTTCCCCACATTTGTACAGCCTACAATATAAACATCCTTGCCATTGCGATATTCATCTATTACCGCAGCAGCTTCCTTGATATTATATCCTTTTGTAGCACTGACGAGGGATACATCAATCGGATTGAGTCCTAAATCCCTGGATTCCTTCTTCATCCAGTCAATCAATTTTCGCCGCTTGACCGATTTAGGAACAAGATCAGCTTTATTGCCGATTAATAACACTGGATTTTTCCCGGCGAAACGCTGGATTCCTGGCAGCCAGCTCCCATTGAAGTCAAAGATATCAACGATTTTGACAATCAGGGCATCCCTGCTGCTAAGTTCATTCAATATTTTTAAAAAGTCGTCATCCGTCAGGCTAACATCCTGGATCTCATTATAATTTTTCAAGCGGAAGCATCTCTGGCATACCACAACTTCTTTTTCTAGTGAAGATGCTGGTGCATACCCTAATTCCTCTGGATTTTCAGTTTGGATTCTGACACCACAGCCTGTACAGTTAAATTGTTCACTCAAATCTTAGTCCTCCCAATTAAGCTTTCCTTGTTTCCTGAACCAATTTAATATCCTTCTTTCAACTTTCCTGTTGAATCTAGTCACAAATCCATCCGTCTGGGCAACTGGAACAACAAGAATCGTATGGAAGCCGCTTCTGTTGCCGCCAAGTACATCGGTTAAAAGCTGGTCACCAATCACAACCGTTTCTTCTTTACGCAATCCCATTTGCTTTAAAGCTTTATTGAATGCACGAGTCATCGGTTTTCTCGCCTGAAAGATAAATGGGATTTGAAGAGGGTCCGAAAACGACTTGACTCTTCTCTCATTATTATTAGAAACAATCGTGACGAGTATTTCATGTCTCCTCATATTATCAAACCACTCGATTAGCTTCGGGGTCGCAATTGGTCTGTCCCACTCAACGAGTGTGTTGTCAAGGTCGGTTATAATTCCTTTTATGCCTTTTTCCTTTAAACTCTCCGGGCGGATTTCAAAGATACTTTTCACATGCTGGTCCGGCAAAAAATGCTTTAGCAATTTCATTACACCTCATTAATTAAATTCCTATCATACCGTTAACATCATACCCAATTTTATCCTCGTATTCAAAACAAAGATTTAAATGGATGAGAAATATAGAATATTCCACGCTAAAGGTCGACAAAAACAATGTCTATTCGCTTTAATCCGAAAAAATTCAAGGATATTCAAAAAAATTTTTCGACAAAATCCAGCGATTTCCATTCCTGTGGATAACCTTATACACAATATACATATTGATTTTATTAATATTTTTCCATTTATAAACAATATAATAACAGGTTATCCACCCCTCTTTGTGGATAATTAGAACAGTTGTTCTCTACGTTTCATTCTGATAGAGTAAGGATAGAACGAAATAACTTACAATTTTATGCAATTTTCATCTATTTTAAAAGATCCTTTTGGGGGTGAATGACTGGAATGCGTAACTGTCGGACGAGCTGTTAATTGAATCTTACTTTAAAGCAAGAGAATTGAATTTAAACTACGAATTTATTCGTTTGATTGAAACGGAAATCCATCGGCGTTCATTATCTAACCGAATTAAAGCCTCATCCTGACAGCCCCTAAAAGGGCTTTTTTTTTGTGTGTTAAACGTTATAAAAAAGAACAAAAAGCGCAAGCGCCTTGTTCAGCCTGACAAGCGTTGGAGGGCCGACCGGTGAAGTCGTTCTTTGACTTCATCGGGAGGACCGAAACGTCTCGAGGGGCTAGGCGCTGGAGCTAGATTAAGAATACTACATGTAGTTATCCACAACTAAATAAATTTTATAGTTTCCTAACTAAAGATAAAGGCACAGATTCAGCCTGTGCCCATTGCTTTTCAGCCTTGTCCATTTAATGTGCCGATTTTCTCGCCATACTTAATATGATATGGAGGAGAGATATGTGGCTGCAGGTTAATAGTGTCTTTTTCGAACAGCAAGACTATAGTTGAGCCAAAGGTGAAGTATGCCATTTGTTCACCTTTCTCCAGCTTCGATCCGTCTTGTGTTGTTTCAATCGAATTGACAAACATGGCTCCTACTTTAATGACAGCTGCCATGCCAGCATTATGCCTGATTTCAGTAATCTTTCGGTAGTTTTTAGACAAAGGGTAGTTTCCATACTTCAACCCCATTTTATTTACGGGGTATGACTTCACTCCCAAGGTCCATTGATTGGTTACCTCTCCGGTTACCGGGCTGTGAATTTGATGGTAATGGCTTGGGCTCAAGTAAAAAATCATATAAGTTCCCTGCTCATACCTTGCCATCGCATCATCATTTCCCAGCATTTCGGAAATAGAATAAACCTTTCCTTTTACCGTAATCGTCTTATCAGCTGCGATTTCGCCCACCTCTTCGATCACCGAATCTACTGGACTAACAACTGACAAAGGATCCTCATCTATTCTCCTTGCGCCTTCTTTAAGGTTCCTGATGAAAAATTGATGGAGATTTTCATATTCCCCAATTGGCTTCTCCATTTCCTTCTGGTTGATGTTATACGTTTTAGCAAACGCAGGAATAATTCTTTTGCTGCTCTTGGATTTTGCAAATTTATGCAAAATGGCCGAAGTCCACTTCCCATTTGTCAATTCTATAAGCAAGCGATATATAGATTGGAACAATACTCTTACCTCCGATTATTATTTATGTGTTTGCGCAGATTAAGTTTTTTTGCGTGAACTAATCTGAAATTTCGAAAATATTAAAAGAAATCTTTACGAAATAGCATTATCAGCTTAGAATTATATATTATTATATAATAACCCAATGTGCTAGTTCCCTTTTCCGATTAGGCTATTTTCGTAAGGTGTTGTTAAAATCCTAAAGCCGATTTTAACGTTATATAAAGCCATATTGCTGGTCGGTATTAAGTGTGTATGCTCTTTTCTCATTATATAAAGAGTCAAGTTTGGAAAAAAAGGTTATTCAATCTTATTTTGTAGTCAATATCAACAAAGTTTGAGAAAAGAGCCTCTGATTATGAGGAGTGAAAATATATGTTTCTGCAGGATGTACTCGACTCAACAGTCAAGAAAGTAAAATCCCAGACAGCCAATCTTTTGACATTGTCGAATCTTTCTTTAGGTGGATTTGCGATTATCGTGGCCATTCACGGCAATTTGAACTTAAGTCTTTTATTGATTTTCATTGCCGCCCTTGCTGACCGATTTGACGGCATGGTAGCCAGAAAACTTAATATTGAATCAGAACTTGGTAAGCAGCTGGATTCCATGAGTGATATTATATCATTTGGAGTTGCACCTGCATTATTAATCTATCAGGGAATTTTATCCGATTTCGGTGCTCCAGGTGCCTTCTTCATCGTTTTTTATATAGGCTGCGGCGCCTTCCGCCTTGCACGATTCAATATCACCGAGAATAGCGGGTATTTCACAGGTTTGCCCATTACTGCAGCAGGAGTGCTGGCTACTCTAAGCTTCCTGGCTATTCCCCACGTCCCACCTCAGACATACCTGTTCATTATGTTGACTCTTAGCCTGCTGATGGTCAGTCCATTCAAACTGAAAAAAGTATAAAAACCCAGCCTATTCATGGCTGGGTTTTCGCATATTTTATAGATATTGAAACCTGTCTTATTCTCTCAATTAGCCGTTCAGGAAACTGATCTTCCATCTCTGGCAAGCTGATTACTCCTCAGTCAAAGCCATAAATTCCTCGACATCCTCTACACACATACGGACAGCTTTTTCCCAGAAATCCTTTTTCGTGAGATCGACGTTCAGATGCTTTTGGGCAAGGTCCTCGACTGTCATAGAGGCGGAGTCCTTCAATAGAGCAATATATTTCTCTTCGTACCCCTTACCTTCTTCCTGTGCCAATGCATAAATCCCAAGGGAGAATAAGTAACCAAAGGTATACGGGAAGTTATAGAAAGGTACTCCAGTGATAAAGAAGTGCAGTTTTGAAGCCCAGAATAATGGGTGATACTCATCCAGTGCACCACCATATGCTTCTGTCTGAGCATTTTTCATCAATTCTTCCAGTCTTTCTGTGGTGACAACTCCTTCTTTACGTTCTTCATAGAATTTCGTCTCAAACAGGAACCTCGAGTGAATATTCATCAGAAGCGCTACCGACCGCTGAATTTTATCTTCCAACAGACTGAGCTTCTCTTCTTTTGTTTTCGCGTTCTTGACAGAAGCATCGGAAACAATCATTTCAGCAAAAGTAGAGGCCGTTTCAGCAACATTCATTGCATAATTGCGATTAAGCAAGTGTAAATCGCGCATTGCATAGGTGTGGAAACCATGTCCAAGCTCATGCGCAAGTGTAGAAACATTGGATGGCGTCCCTGAGTAGGTCATGAAAATCCGCGATTGGCTGCTCTCCGGGAAGAAGGTGTGGAATCCTCCTGGAGCCTTACCAGGACGATCTTCCGCTTCAATCCAATTGTTTTCAAACGCCATTCTCGCAAAGTCAGCATTCTCCTTGCCAAATTGTTCAAAATTATCGACTATGAAATCCGCACCTTCCTGATAGGACATTTTCGATTCGGTAATGCCAATTGGTGCATCTAAATCGTACCAGCTCAGCTTTTCCAGTCCAAGAAGCTTTGCTTTGCGATCAAGGAATTGAACAAATGGCGCCTTATTATCAGAAATGACCTCCCACATGGCATCAAGTGTTTCCTTTTTCATTCTGTTAATGTCAAGCGGCTCTTTCAATACATCATCCAGCCTCGGAGTTTATAGACATTCAAGCGAAAGCCTGCAAGATGGTTAAGCGTCTTCGCGAAGGCTTCCTCATTCTCTCCCCATGCTTGTTCCCATTGAGCAAAAACTTCTTTCCGGACTGATCGGTCAGCATTAGAAAGCTTATTGGCTGCCTGGCCTACAGAAAGACTTTCGCCGTTATACTTAATTTTCGTGTTGCCTACAAGAAGGTCGTACATTTGCCCCCAGCCATGATAGCCATCCACACTCAATGCATTGATGACCGACTCTTCTTTCTCGGATAGCCTTTCCGCTGCCCGCTCGCGTCGTTCCGTAAGCACAAAACGCAGCACCTGTAAAAGTCCTTCCTGGACAAGTTCACTCCAGACAGAATCCGAAAAACTGGATAGCTTCTGATCAAAAATGGTAAGTGCTGTCTGCAGGGAAGCACTAAGTTCCGTAACAGCAGCTTTTAATTGTCCAGCCTTCTTATCGTTTGTATTTTGAGCATGCAGGCAGCTGACAAAAGCTCCTGCCTGCCTTATCTTCCTTGCCGCTTTATCAAACATTCCAACGAGGCTCTCCAGCCTGGATCCCTCGCTTTTATGGTCAGCAGGCTGCCAGCTTTCAACTTCCTTTTTAAATTGCTCGATTTCCGCTCCTGCAGCCTTTAGGTGTGCAGCAAATTCCGGAGAAGCACTTCCTCCTTCAAAAAATACGTCTAAGTCCCAGACCTCCGAGTATGTATTGGACATTGATTTTCCCCCTTTTTTTCTATTATATTATTATAATGTTATTTTTCTAAAATTTCTATTTTTTTTCAAATGTTATTCTGAGAAGATGTAACTGAACTTAAGGCTGGGAAACAAATTTCCAGAAAGATAAAAAGGTTTATCCCGGTCTTAAGGATAAACCCTTTTACCTTCTATCCGTAGAAATACCACCATCCGCCAAAAATCAGGACGATAATCAGCAGGATGATAAACAGTGCAAACCATACACCACTTATTCCGTAATATCCCGGATAGCCTCCATAGGGTGCACCGTATGGTGGATAATAACCGTAAGGCATACTTTCACACTCCTTTTCTGTATCCTATTATTACTTTATGGGATTCTGTCCATTTTGGTTTGGGCTTTTAGCAAACTTTTTAAAAAAACAAAAAGCTTGAAAAGACCAAAATGATATGGAAATTCATTATAAGTGCACGGTTATCCCAAACTTTTCGTGTAAAATAAACTCAAGAATATTATTCAAGGGGTTTTTATATGGCCACGATTTTGTTAGTAGATGATGAAACGCGTATGCTTGATTTGCTTGCGCTGTATTTAACACCAGCAGGATATACATGCATTAAAAGAACTTCCGGCAATGAGGCCATCAGCTTCCTGGAGGATAACCATGCTGATCTCGTGCTGCTTGATGTCATGATGCCCGAGATGGATGGCAGCGAGACATGCCGTGAAATTCGCAGGCATTGGGAAATTCCCGTCATCATGCTTACTGCCAGGAGTGAGAAGCCAGACGTTGTCAGAGGCTTGAAAATAGGAGCTGATGATTATATAACCAAGCCTTTTGATGAAGGAGAATTAATTGCAAGAATTGAGGCAGTGCTTCGAAGACAGACTGTCAAAAGTACCCTTCTTACTTTCAATGGCTTGAAACTTAATACGGATTCCTATGAAGTACAGTATAATGGCATTTTGATTCCTCTTACGCCTAAGGAGTTTGCCTTGCTCAGCCTATTTTTGCAAAACATTAATAAAGTTTTCACAAGAGAACACTTAATCTCAACCATATGGGGATATGGTGTCGACACAGAAGACCGTACAATCGATTCGCATGTAAGGAACCTAAGGGATAAACTTCGCAAATCTGGATTTGCGGCGGACGATTATTTGTCTACTGTTTGGGGTGTCGGCTATAAATGGATTGATTAAATTCTTATTTTTGCTCTATAAGGTTTCATTCATAATCCTTTGGATAAAGAGAAATAATAGTGACGTTACTTTAGACAGGAGGATTATAGAATGGAAACTTTATACGACCGTCTGGGTGGACAAGATCCCATTTCCAAAGTAGTCGATGTTTTTTACGATAATGTACTAGCTGATGAAACAGTCAATAAGTTTTTCGAGGAAACGGACATGGAAAAACAGCGCAGGCACCAATATTGTTTATCAGCTGGGCATTGGGCGGACCAAACCAATATTCAGGAAGAAGCATGGAGCTCGCACATAAAGGCATGAACCTGAATGATGAGCACTTTGGCGCCATCGCCAACCACCTTGCTGCCAGCTTAAGGAAATTCAAAGTATCGGAAGAAGACATCAATCAAGTAAGGGTGAAACTGACAGGCATGAAGAATGATATTCTTTATAAATAAGCTCTTTTCGCAAACTTTGTTGCTTCCACAAGACTCGAAAAGCAACAATTAATGCGGAAACAGCCATAAAGGTTGAAGAAAAGGAGAGGGATAGTCCCCTCTCCTTTTCTTAACAAATAAGAATGTATAAAATTCACTTCGAGAATTGTCTAGCTCCAGCGCCTAGCCCCTCGAGTCGCTTCGGTCCGCCCAATGAAGTCAAAGAACGACTTCACTGGGCGGACCTCCAGCGCTTGTCGGGTCTAATCAAGGCGCTTGCGCATTTCTTATTTATTTAGTTGTTTCGGCAGGTTTTGCAGGAAGGAGATCATTAATGTCATGCCTTCTCTTGTTTCTTTCTGCGTTACAGCCTTCATCAACTGCATGGATGACAACGGTTCTTTATCCTTTGTTTCCTCTTGAGCATTATGGAACGCAGTAAGCATACCGTCTACCAGGTCAATGGCACCAAGCTGAACGAAGGAGTCTGCAAGTTCGACACCTTTAATGGCCTTTTCAGCCATGTCTGTAACCATAGGTCCTGTCATCGCACCCTTCATGCTGCAGCCATATCAGCAAGCTGCATGAGTGATTTAAGGACACCGGATTCTTCCATCCGTTTAACTTCCATTAAGGTCCTCTCGAGGTTCTCAGCCACTTCAGGCAAAGTTTTCAGTAAAGAAAGCGTTTCTGGCTGAAGGATATCATCAGCCATCTCAACCATTTTGACACCTGTTTCGGCGATCGTTGAGACCATTTCCCCGGTAACTGCATTCATGGCTGCATCGGTGAAGCCGACGAGTTTATGTTGTTCTTTTTGTTGAGCTTGAGGTGTCTCAGTAGCCATCTCAACCACCCCTTCTATAAAATCCCTTTGGCATTTAACCAGTAAAGCTCATTGTATACAGCTTTGAACCAGTGCAGCAGGTCAGAAGTTTCTGCAGGCTGCGGAGGATTGTTGTAATCGAATGTAATCATGCTGGCATCTTCAAGGCTGTTCTCCAGGAAGCAAGCGACCTTACCATTGTACACAGCAGTTTCCGGACGGCCTGTCAATCTGCTGATGATATTGGCAACAAGTGATTCAGATTGATAGTGAGCTGTTGAACCGGCTTTGCTGATCGGAAGGTTCGTAGCGTCACCAATTACGTACACATCGTCCTGGCCAATCATCTTCAGTGTTGTACGGTTTGTTGGAATGAAGCCGGACTCATCACCAATACCAGATTCCATCACTGCTTTAGCGCCAGTATGGGCTGGAATCGTAATAAGCATGTCATATTCGTGTTCCGAGCCATCCATCGTGATAGCCACTTTGCGCTTTGGATCCACTTCTTCAAGGTTGAAGAATGTTTCATATTTGATATCGCGCTTCTCGAACTGTGGCAATCCCCACTCAGCAACTGGTACCAGTGAGTGGATACGGCCGATTGGATAAGCATATTTGATTTCGATATCTTTCCGTCTGCCATTCTTGCGGTAATAATCATCAAGCATCAATGCAAGCTCAAGCGGAGCGGCCGGACACTTGTGCGGCACATCAATGGTGATGAGGATTCTTCCTTTCTCCATTGATGCAAGGTCAGTGCGCAGGCGTTCTGCACCTTCAAGCGTATAGAAGTTATGTGCGCCTTCCCTTAAGCCTGGAACGCTGTCAAAGTCTGGATGTGAACCCGTTGCGATCACAAGGTAGTCATACTGGTACTGTTTTTTTCCTTTGACTGATTTTTTCTCTACATCAATTTTTTTAACATCATCATAAACAAGGTTTACATGTCTATGAACAAGTGATTCCTGCTTTCTGATAAAATGCTCAGATGGCTTCTCATTGAAGGCAATGAATAAGTAACCAGGCTGGTAAATATGTTTTTCTGTATTTGAAATCAAAGTGATTTCGACTTCACGCTTCTTGATTTCTTCCCCAAGCTGGCGGGCAAGCTTGTTTGCTACCATTGTACCCGCGCTGCCGGCTCCAAGAACGACGATTTTCTTTGTCATTTGGTCCACACCTCTTTATTGGATTCTTTGATGAAGGCTGCTTAAACAGCAATCACTTACTTTACCTTTTTAACCGCGATCTTGAATTCATCGCCTTCATTTTCGAGGTAGGCAATTTCGTGGCCCATTTTGTTTACCCATTCAGGAATATCGACTGCTGACCCTTTATCGGTAGAAAGAACTTCTACAACATCGCCAACTTGTGCTGTCTTGATTCCTTTTACCAATTCCATTAGCGGTCCGGGGCAATATGCTCCTCTTGCATCGATTGATTTAGTTACTTGTACTTCACTCATGATTTTTTCCTCCTGTATAGTTAAGTTTTGTGTTAAAATTAGAAAAGATTTTTTATTTTTGCATGAAGAGGAAAAAGGTTGAAAGGCCTGCACGCCATATCACTTTTTCCTGCTTCTGCAGCTTACATTGTAATAACAGTTGCACCTTGAGTCATACCAAGGAATTTTGTAACTCCGATTACTCCATCAAATACATCAATCATGTCTTCTTCTTGCCAATCCATGATGTCCATCGCTAGTGCGCATCCGTAAATATTAAGCTCTCCCATATCTTTACCTTCCTGTAAAAGTGTATCGAACAATGGGATCTTCTTAGCCAGCATTTCCTTGCCGATAGTTCCAGTGATGAAATCAGTAGTTTCAAAGCTGTCTTTGCGGAAAGATTTCAATGCGTTCATTGTGACGAATACATTGACAGTCATCCCTGACATAGATGCAACTGAACCTACAAGTGCTCCTGCATGAAGCTTTTCAAGATCTTCCGATAATAAAATGACCGCTAAAGATGGTGCTTGCTGTTCCATAATTTATTTCCTCCTAATAAGTTCGAATGATTTATCTTACACTTGAATTATACCTATACCCCTATATCTATGTCTGTTTCTTTTATGTGAACGTTCTTAGTCTAAAAAGTGACAAAACAAGGTGTTCACAGAATTAACTATTGATTTATCAAAAAATATTTCTGGCTTAAATTTCCAAAACAAAATATTTAGTTGGACAGACACAATCCATCCCTTTAAGACATAGGAATTTATTATAGGCGAAAGCTTAAAAAGCGGGGGTGGAAACATGTCGGGCATACTAACAGCACTCGGCTACTTAGTTAAAGAAGTAATCCTTCTTGTTTCGTATGTTAAAAACAATGCATTTCCTCAACCGTTATCTGCAGCTGATGAGCGGAAGTACTTAAGGTTGATGGCAAATGGCGACCCACACGCAAGAAATATGCTGATTGAGCACAATCTGAGACTTGTCGCACATATCGTGAAAAAGTTCGAAAACACCGGCGAGGATTCTGAGGATTTGATTTCAATCGGAACAATCGGCCTGATCAAGGCAATCGAAAGCTATTCGGAAGGCAAAGGAACCAAACTGGCAACATATGCTGCTCGCTGCATTGAGAACGAGATTCTTATGCATTTGCGCGCATTGAAGAAAACCAAAAAGGATGTTTCATTGCATGATCCAATCGGCCAGGACAAAGAAGGAAATGAAATTTCGCTGATTGATGTCCTGAAGTCTGAATCAGAAGATGTGATTGATACCATCCAGCTCAATATGGAGCTTGAAAAAGTAAAAGAATATATCGATGTCCTCGATGAGCGTGAAAAAGAGGTCATTGTTGGCCGCTTTGGCCTTGATTTAAAGAAGGAAAAAACGCAGCGGGAAATTGCCAAAGAACTTGGCATCTCGAGAAGTTATGTATCCAGGATCGAAAAGAGGGCATTGATGAAAATGTTCCATGAGTTTTATCGTGCTGAAAAAGAAAAGAAAAAGAATAAAGGTCAATGATAAAAACCCGGGCATTTGCTCCGGGTTTTTGTTTTTTCAAATAAGTGTTACGGGAAAACAGAAAAGGCATCAACCACAATTGATTGATACCTTTTTAACACTCTATTCCACACTCACTTCTGCAGCAACTACCAAACCGACAGCGCCACAGATCACCAATCCCATGACAATCAAGAACATGCCCATCACCCCTTTAGCATTCACCCGTGTTTACACCAAATTTATCATATAATGACGGTGCTAAAAGGAAGTGGATGTGAACATTTTGTTAACGATGGGATTTCCTTTTCTTGAATATGAGAGTTAACAGCAATACATGCAGTGACATAAAAATTTCCTCCCGACTCCGTCGTTAGGTGGTGTCCTTCTCCACCATAAGCTTGCCAGTCTTCTTTGAATTAAATAAATCATCTTCTTTCCACCTTTCTGAATTTTTTTTATTCAAATGAATTAAAACGGGCGCAGCATTGTTTGACGGGTTTTGTTATCTTCAATCATTTTTTCTACCATTTCGTTATGGCGAATTTCTTCTAAGGACATTTGGCGTTTGTTGATTGTAATTGTAAAAAACAAGATATTTAAGGTCATTATCGGTTCACCTGCTTTTTAATTCCACTCCAAAAAGCCGCAAGTATTCCTCCCCTGCGGCAAAATGGGCACAAAAAAGCCACATGGGCACGATTCTCCCAGCAGCCATGGATGTATTAGTTAAAGAAACAGCTTAAATAATCCAGTCTAATTCGGTCGAATGCGTATTACGATATGAAGTTTGTGCGTTATTCCAGTATCCAATCATGATCATTTCACTCGACCTCCTTTTGAATTATTTAACCACATTGGTAATGTATATCCACATCCGCTTGTTTTGTAAACCTTTTTTGGCCACTTTTCCCAAAAAGGTATTCGTCAAAATCCAAGAACAAAAAGCGCAAG
>NZ_BAUW01000060.1 GCF_000517385.1 Mesobacillus boroniphilus JCM 21738
GTTTGTGTCGATAACCCACCACAGGCAGGATAGTATCTTTTATTAAATTCAATTCAACATACAAAGGCTTATGAAACAATGATACGGAATAGGGATTTAAATTGCTGAAACAGTTTTATTTAAGATTTCCATTCAGTAATTTGTCTTTTTTTGTTACAATTAAGAATTACGGAGAGTCTTTTTCGACAAATTTTTTAGACTAAATAATTGCATTGAAATAATGGTTGAGGAGAAATATAAATGAATATTATAGACCTATTTAGTGGGTGTGGGGGTTTATCGTTAGGATTTGAGTTAGCGGGTTACAACACCTTATTAGGAATCGACAACGATGAAGCTGCGGTAAATACTTTTGTTAAAAATCATAAAGGCAGTATCGGTATTAGCACAGATATTACTGAGGTTTCAGGAGATGAGATTAGAAGATTAGTAGGAAATAAAAATATTGATGTGGTTATTGGTGGTCCTCCATGCCAAGGGATGTCTTTGGCTGGACCTAGAAAACTCCATGACCCAAGAAATAAACTTTATCTTTCCTTTATCAGAATTGTTCAGGAACTACAACCGAAAGCGTTTGTTATAGAAAATGTTCCTGGTTTAGTAAGTCTGTTTAAAGGTGCTATAAAAGATAGTATATTAGAAGAATTCCAAGAAATGGGTTATAATGTTAGTTATCAACTTTTAAATTCTGCTGATTATGGTGTTCCTCAAACTAGAAAGAGAGTTTTCTTTGTTGGTTTAAAAAATGGAGAGAAATTTAAATTTCCCGAACCTAAGATTTTCTTTGAAAGTGATTGGGTTACTACAGAAGAGGCAACTTCAGATTTACCCGTATTAGAAGATTCTTTCGGGAACGACATTGAGCACTATATTACGGAACCACAAAATGATTTTCAGAGATATTGTAGGAATAACTCAAAGGCAGTATTTAATCATCAGGCAACTAATCATAGTGACCAAACTAAACAAATTATAAGCTTAGTTCCTGAAGGTGGGAATTATAAAGACCTTCCAGAAGAATTTAGAGGAACTAGGAAATTTAATGTGGCTTGGACGAGATACCATAGTAAAAGACCAAGTTTAACCATTGATACTGGTCACCGTCACCATTTCCACTATAAAGCCAATCGAGTGCCAACTGTTAGAGAAAATGCTAGGTTCCAATCTTTCCCTGATGATTTTATCTTTTATGGAAATAGAACTCAGCAATACCGACAAGTTGGAAATGCAGTTCCTCCACTATTAGCAAAGGCACTAGCAGAAGAACTATTAAAATATTTATCATAGCTTAACTTTCGGGGTGAATTAAATGACATTGTACAATGTACCAAGCAAGCATTACTTTAGATTACATCATCCTAGACCCCGCTTCAAGAATGACATAGAAAACGTATTAATTTATTTTGCATCTGAAATTGCAGCAATTGGCAGAAAACGAATAAGGGATTTCGTACTAGATTTTGATTTTGCAATTAAAAAATATCCTGGGAATTTAACTAAAACTCAAAAGACCATTAATAACTGGCGTACTGAAATTGACGCACTATTCTCTTTTATTGAACGAGAAGGAGACTATCTTAAACCAAGTAAAAGAGCTATAGAATTGGCAACTAACCAGGACTTAGTAAAGTTCTTTAAGTTGTTTTGCTATCATTTTCAGTATCCAGGAGGTTTTTTAAAGCCTCATGTTAACTTAGAATATTTAAGGAACGGCATCAACTTTCGTCCATGTTCTTACATACTTGAATTGTTAACGGAAGCTGAAGCACAAGAAGGGGTACGTGTTGGCATAAGTAAGTCAGAAGCCACACACTGTATCTTTAATGACTTGCGTGTAACAAGGGATGGCAGAACACCAAAAGCCACTTGGAGATTGATTCGGAAAAACAGACAGATGGACTTAGAGTACGACTGGAGAGGCGATGTCATAAGGTATGCAGGGGATATATTGGATTACATGGTGCAAGCTAATTTATTAGTCAGCAGACCTAATCATAAATATTATATTAACCAGACTGAGAGCATCGCCATACGCAGGTTCCTAAATCCAACCAATGATTTGTTTGACTATTATAACGAAATTGCTGATGTTGCTACTCTCACGTTATCAGAAGTTAAAGAATTAGACGCGGAATGGGTTTCTTATTTCAATACACCTCGTGATGAAGGATTTTTTGATACTGACATACTCGCATTGGTAGCAGATACAACAAGTCAGTATCAAGAATTAAAGAGTCTTATCGACTTAGATAGAATAATTGCTGAAGGTGGATTATCATCTACAGGTAGTATTGGTTCAATAGGTGAAAGCCTAATATTAAATCATGAAAAGAAACGATTAGTTCAAGAAGGTCGACCAGACCTTGAACATCTGGTAAAATTAATACCTACTCAGTACGCTATCGGATACGATATTAATTCTAGAGAAATAAATGAAACACACAGGAATATTGAAGTGAAAACCACTTCTAGTACCACTCCTCTTGCCTTCACAAGGTTCCATTTAACACCCAATGAATGGAGTGCTGCGGATTCAAATAAAGAAAGATATTTTGTATATCGTTTAATGGTTACCAAAGGCTCAATAAAGCTCTGTGTTATTCAAGACCCCGTTGGTAACTATAAAAATGGCAATTTATCAGCTATACCACGTAATGGTATGGATATTATTTTTGACCCCAATAAATGTGGAATAGAGGAGACTCTTTTAATATAAAGAAGGTGAAGTTAAATGTATAAAGTTGCTTCTCTGTTTTCAGGCTGCGGTGGAGGAGATTTAGGACTTAAAGGCGGCTTTGAGTTCTTAGGAGAGCAGTATGAAAGCCTCCCCTTCGAAACAGTGTTTGCTAATGAAATTGACGCAAAAATCGCGGAAATATTTGAAGAGAATTTTAATATTACTCCAGATGTTAATGATATAAGGAATGTTCATGAAGACGATATACCTGAACATGACATTTTAGTTGGTGGATTTCCATGTGTTTCTTTTTCTATAGTAGCTCAGAACCCTAAGAGATTAGGAATTAAAAATGACGAAACAGGAAAACTGTTTTTTGAGATGGTTAGAGTATTAAAAAAGAAGCAGCCCATGGCTTTTATTGCTGAGAATGTAAAAGGACTTCTTTCAGCAAATAAAGGAGAAGCATTCCCCTTAATAGTTCAGGAGTTCGAAGGAGCAGGATATACAGTTAAGTATAGACTTCTAAATGCTGCGGAATATGGTGTTCCTCAAAATAGATACCGTGTTTTTATTGTTGGCATACGAAATGACCTAAATGTTAACTTTGAGTTCCCTGAACCAAATTATTTTGAAGAAGGGAGCCTTTTCGATAAGTCTTTTATCCCATTGAAGAATATTATTTTCCCTGAAAATCAAATTGAAGAGAAATACTATTTTAGTGAAAAAGCAGTTGAAGGGATGCTAAAGGCAAAGAAAGATATGAACAAAGGACGAGCCCAGGATATCACAAAACCATGTAATACGGTGGGAGCACATTTAGCCAAGGTCAGTCTGAACAGCACTGACCCTGTATTAAAACTGAATGGTAGATATCGTAGATTTACTCCTAGAGAAGTTGCACGGATTCAGTCTTTCCCTGATTCCTTTAAGCTTGTAAGAGCTGAAGGAACCCAATATAAAGCGTTAGGTAACGCGATTCCACCTGTTTTAATGTGGAATGTTGGGAGAAAATTGGCTGATGTTTTAATTGAAGTTGAAACTAAAAATCCTAAGAATACAAAATTACAACTCATCTGATAATAGAAAAGAAGCAGCTACTAGAGGCTGCTTCTTTTAGTTCAACCCACTTTAAAGGGTTCTTAATGTTTGGCGTCTCTTAACATTCCTAATAGTTCATTGTAAAGCCTTAAATCACGTTTAGAACATTTATTATGTCTATCCATCATTGATTGTTTACACAATCTAATCTTATCCTCTAAAAATAGCTTTACCATTTGTAATTGTGTCTTTGAGCTCACTTATCATATACCTCCATTCTTATTATCACATACCACAGGTAAAAGGTATGTAAAGAGAATTGAGTTAACTTTTTTATATGGAAGCTTTACTTTATACATATGCACAGCATTAGTGAATATTTAACAATGAAAAAAATTATAAAGGTTTATTGTTATTTAACTTAATTTGTATTTGAATATATAGAAAAATCTTTAGAGCCCTTACATATTTTATGGGTTTTCTTTAAATCTCTCATTCTTACTCTATAGTTCAAAAGGTAAATATAATGGTGATTTTTAAATTTCTGTACAAAACAGCCCATCTTATTAGTAAAAACATAAAGAGACATATTTCTCCAATTGCTGTATAATTTTTATTAAATACCGTACTGGTCATTATATTAAGCTGGATAGTTTCAAAGGGAGTGTTTAACTTGGTTCAAGAAGAAAATGATTGGCTTTATAAAGAAGAAGATGCAGAAACGGCAGATGAATACGTTTTTAATGAATATGATATAACTTCCTCTCCTAACGATTTTAATATTCTTACTATATATAACTTTTTAGAATCTGGAGTTGTTAAAATACCGTCTTTTCAAAGAAATTTTGTTTGGGATATTGTAAGGGCGTCAAAATTAATTGAATCACTAATCATTGGTTTACCAATCCCTCAAATTTTTCTTTATGAAGAGGCTCGTAACAAATTTCTTGTTATTGACGGACAACAAAGGCTAATGTCAATTTATTATTTTATGAAACAACGGTTTCCTAGAAAAGATAAACGAACTAAATTAGGTAATATCTTTGACAAAGAAGGAAAGATACCCGATGAAATATTAGAGAGTTCTGAATACTTTAGACCGTTCAAATTAAAATTAGCTGATAAGCCTGGGAGACCAAACAAATTAAAGAATTTAACTTATGAAACACTAGGCGAATATAAAACTAATTTTGACCTGCGTACTGTAAGAAATATAATAATTAAGCAAAACCATCCTGAAGAAGATAATTCGTCAATTTACGAAATCTTTTATCGCTTGAATTCGGGAGGTCTTAACTTACGTCCTCAAGAGATTCGTTCTAGTTTACATCATTCTAAATTTGACGATATGTTAAAAAGAATTAATATTGATGAAAAGTGGAGAAGGTTACTTGGTCAGCCAAATCCTGATTTGCGCTTAAAGGATATAGAGATATTGCTTCGAGGTTTTGCAATGTTGTACGAAGGAGAAAGCTATAGAGCCCCTATGGTTAACTTCTTAAATAAGTTTGCTAATACCTCTCAAAAGTTTGATGATAAAGAAATAGAATATTTAGAGAAACTATTTTACTCATTCCTAAATAGTTGTGAACAATTAGAGCCAACTGCTTTTTATACAAAAACAGGGAAATTTAATATTTCTACATTTGAGGCTGTGTTTACTGCAACATGTCAGCCATACCTAAAGGAAAAATCTTTAGTTGACCATTATATTCAGCAAAAGAATATTCAAGAATTAAGAGAAAATCCAGAGTTTGTAGAGGCAACACATTCAGCAACTGCTAGTTCGGATAACGTAAAATTACGTTTAAAAATTGCCCAAGAAACTCTTGAAGTTCAATAAAGGTAATTTTATATGGAAACTATTATCGATATACAGTTTAAAGAAAATAAAGAACTCCTGGATTTTCTCGAAGGTCAAAATGAAGTATCATTCCGAAATGATATGGATAATAAACTTAAGAAGATATTGTTGTTATCTGGTGCTAGCTACTTTGAAAAAGAAATCACTGATATTGTGGTCAAGTATATACAAGAACATTCGGCGGGTAATGACTTTATTGTATCTTTCGTAAAGAATAAAGCAATACAAAGACAGTACCATACGTATTTTGATTGGAAGGGCAAAAACGCTAATCAATTTTGGGGACTCTTTGGAAGTGATTTCAAGACTGAAACTGAAAAGCAAATAAAAGAGAAAGAGCTTGAAAGTAACGTGAAATCCTTTCTTGAATTGGGAGAGCTAAGGAATAATTTAGTTCATCAAAATGCAGGAACCTATGTTATAGACAAAACAACTGAAGAAATTTATGGATTGTATAGAAATGCTTTACCTTTTTTGTCTTATTTGAGGGAAAGGTTATCATAGGTTGTTTGGTCACACGGTTGGTCACTTATTATAAATTCCTTAAAATAACTAGGGGACAAAAAACCTTCCGTGAATTGATACAAACCTTATTCAAACGCACTTTAAAGTACGTAAAATTATTAAAGGAAAAAGGCGTCATTGAATTGACAGGGTAGAGGTCGCTGGTTCGAACCCAGTAGGAATCATACTAAAAAAGCTTCAATCCTTTTCTTAAGGGTTGAAGCTTTTTTGTTTGTCTCTCACATCAAATTTGGCGGTATTTGTTCATTGCGCAAGACCGAGGGTGGTGTATTAAAAATATAAGGAGGTGCTGGTTTAAGTTTAGGTTTTGGCCCAAAAGGTGCAGGATTTTGGACGTACTGGAATGTACCGAGTCCGTCCATGCTGGTTCCGCTTGCCCATCTGCCTGCCGCACTTTCGTCTCCCTCTGAAAGATTAAACAGTACGTAGGAAACTTCCTGTTTTTCCAGGTGTTTCGGGAAGGTGCTTGGCACTACTACATTTTCCTTTGCTTCTAATTCTTTTATAGCTGCGATCCATTGATTTTGGTGCATGGTATCTCGTGCGAGCAGCCAGGAAAGCATATCCCGTACTCCACGGTCCGTCGTTTCATAATATAGTCTTGCAACCTGGAGCCTTCCCTGGGATTCAGCATTCAAATTTGCCCTGAAGTCGGCGAGAAGGTTGCCGCTCGCGGCGATGTAATCTGCTGTCCAACGGTTTCCAACACTGTCAGCCGGCATTGCTCCCAAGCCTGATACGATGATATGCTGAGGGTTCATGCCTCCTAAAATCGCCTTCATCATGGGATCCTTTGCAGCTTCCTCTTGTGCTGCAACAGGTGCTCCATCTAAAAGCCTGGCGACCATGGTAGACAGCATTTCAATATGGGCGAGTTCTTCTGTCCCGGTATCCATCAGGAGATCCCGATACTTCCCATCACCGCGCGTATTCCATCCCTGGAATAAATATTGCATTGCAACTGAAATTTCTCCGAATTGACCACCAATAACTTCCTGAAGTTTTCTGGCATAGACAGGGTCTGGCCTTTCTGGTTTTGCTTGATACTGTAATTCTTTAACGTGATAAAACATCGTATTCCTCCCCAAAACAAAATTCACACTCCAATGCTATGATATGGGCGATTTCAGTTTAGGGAACTTGGACCTGCAAACTGAGGGGGAATTGCTGATTGTATTTCTTCAGCGATTAGCTCATTTATTTAATAAAAAAGAAATAGAATGAAAAAGGAACTTATTTGTGGTGGTGATTTAAATCCTGAATAAGGGGGGATGGACAATCTTTTTTTTTAAAAGAAAAGTTAAGCCGCCTATTAAAGCGATTGAAGAAAGTTTGAAAAGAAGGCAAAAAGTGAAATTGGCTAAAAACCCCTCAGAAGAAGAGACAAAAATTATAAAAGAGATAAAGTTAAAGACCGAGAATCTAAACAAAAACAATATTACTAGAACGAAAGCGTACCTGGACTTTTATAAGATGCACCCGGAAATCCACTGGGCATTCCTGGCCCATATGGTGTCCCGGAATGGCGGATGGAGCATGACGGATTTAAAAGGAGAACTATTAACAAGACTGTTATCCAAAAAAGAAAAAAGCTCTTTTTTCTCATTCCTTGAACGAGGCAATTGGCTTATTTTCCAGGATGCGTTTCCACAGCTGCTGCTTTATGAAGAAAGTCTTAAAAGGAATGAACCGCTATTCAGGCTGCTTTCCCACTTTAATGTTTCGGTCTTTATTGAGACGATATGGGATTATTATTGGGAATCGTCTAATTCATCCATGCTCACAATTGGCCTGATTATTAATGAACAAAACTATATTGAAAACAGAGTTATCCAAAATCAAAATTATATCAAGGATGTATTCAGTACCCTGGAGTTTGAAATACAGGATTTCCTGTCCTTCAATCAAATTCTTTTCCCATACAATGACTATGGTGTGACTAAGCTGGCTGGACAGACAGTGAACCAGTTTCAATCATTGCATGAACGAATCCAATTAGGAAAAAGACTGTATGCCATTCTTTTTGATAAAGAGGTATTGAAAAAGGTGGAAGAGTGGGCTGTGGCACACCCACATATGGGTTCACGAAAAGATTACTGGCCCCATATCTTCAACGATGTGCATGAAGGCATTCCTGGACTTAAATATCAAATAAAATTTACTTCCTGCAAGTTAAAACCAGGGGCAAGGAGAATCTACAGCCCAAAACTTCATAATGCCTGGAAAAACGTTAAACATCCTGAGGCCGAGGCTGGGGAATGGTTTGATGATTTTAAAGTGTTAGACTATCTTACTGGGATAGATGAACCTTCTATTGGAAATATAGAATATGATTACTGCCAGACACTTGAAAAGCTTGAACTTGCTGCTTTTGCCAAGAAGATCATTTCTATCCTTGATTAGAGATGAAAAAAGAAAATGGTTTATTTTTCTAGACGAATCATAAAACATTCTATATAGTAGAGATGACAATTGGAGAATTGGAAATGTAGGGGAGCCGGTGGTGCCGGCTGAGAAAGTGTCGATAGATGCTGACCCTTTAACCTGATCTGGTTAGTACCAGCGTAGGGAACATCTTCTGATAGACGTTTTTTCGTTTATTATGGATTTTTTCATGCGCTTGGGATTCCCTGAGCGCATTTTTTATTTTACTAACTTTACCTATCCTTCTTTTCCACCTTCATTGTCAAATAAATAGAGAAGAGGGGAATAAATGAAGAAGTTATTAATCTTGTTTTCTGCATTTTTATTAGTCTGGAGTCTGGCTGCTTGTTCTTCAAGCCAGTCATCAGCGGAGAAAGAAGACAAATTGAAGAAGGTTTCCATTGTGCTTGATTGGACACCGAATACAAATCACACAGGAATTTATGTTGCAAAAGAAAAAGGCTATTTCAAGAATCATGGTTTGGACGTAAAGATAATCCTTCCGGGGGAAGCGGGAGCAGACCAGCTTGTGGCATCAGGAAAATCGGAATTCGGAGTAAGTTATCAGGAAGGAATCACCCAGGCTAGAATCCAGGGGATACCGCTTGTTTCACTGGCGGCTGTTCTTCAGCATAATACATCAGGATTTGCCTCGCCTAAGGCCAAAAATATAGTTTCACCAAAAGACTTTGAAGGCAAAACCTATGGCGGCTGGGGATCCCCAATTGAAAAAGCTGTAATCAATTCATTAATGAAACAAGAAAATGCCGATGTGGAGAAAGTGAAAATTATTAATATGGGAGACTCTGACTTTTTTACCGCCGTGAATCGTGATATTGATTTTGCCTGGATTTATTATGGGTGGACGGGAGTCGAGGCGGAAATTCGCAATGAACCTATCAATATGGTGTATCTAACAGATTACTCAGCTAAACTTGATTACTACACACCAGTCATTACTACGAATGAAAAAATGATCAAGGATGACCCGGGTACAGTCAAAGCATTCATGGCTGCCCTTACTGAGGGATATGAATTTGCAATTGAGCACCCAGCTGACAGTGCGGATATTTTGATTAAGAAGGTACCTGATTTGGATGAAGAGCTAGTGAAGAGAAGTCAGGAATGGCTTTCCCCTAAGTACCAGGATGACGCTGAGCGCTGGGGAGAGCAAAAGCTGGAGATTTGGGAGAATTACAGTGAATGGATGTTTGAAAATGGCCTTCTGGAGAAGGAATTAGAAGCAGAAAAAGCTTTTACGAATGAATTTTTACCGAAGAGGGGGAATTAATGATGGCAACAGCGTTAGTGAGTGTACAAATTATTCCTAAGGCTTCTTCAACCAAGGAGGTCATTGGATTGGTTGATGAGGCAATCAAAATCATTGATTCGTCTGGTGTAAATTATGAAGTTCACCCGCTTGAGACAACAATGGAGGGCGAGCTGGAGCACCTGTTGGCTGTGATTGCTGAGATGAATAAGAAAATGATTGAGCTCGGATCTCCAAACGTGATCTCTCAGGTGAAAATCCTGTATCAGCCAGAAGGCATCACGATGGGCAGACTGACGGAGAAATATCGCTGATGATGACGCTATGGAATAAAGGATGGAGGCCATGTCTGGTTCTCCTCCTATTCTTCTTATTTTGGGAAGTGATTGCTCGTGTTCAGGAGGTACCGGCATGGCTGCTGCCTGCTCCGTCTGTCATTTTTAAAGAAGCATGGACGAGTTATCCATTATTTTTGCCGGATATTGGAGCAACCTTGACATTGGCGATTATCGGCCTTTTACTGGGCTCAACCATCGGATTTTTAATTGCATGATGCTTCACTTAATACCTTCTCTGAGAAACGCATTCTATCCATTGCTGATCTTATCGCAAAATGTACCAATCATCGTTTTGGCTCCTTTGTTGGTCATTTGGTTCGGTTTTGGTTTTTTGCCTAAATTGCTCATCATCATTTTAGTTTGTTTTTTTCCGGTCACTATTGCTTCATTGGATGGCTTCAGCAATGTTCCAAGAGAGCTTCTGCATTATATGAGGATGTCAGGCGCAACACGGTTCCAGATATTTGCGAAGCTTGAACTCCCTAATTCACTGTCACCTCTGTTTTCTGGATTGAAAATAGCAGCGACATACAGCGTCATGGGTGCTGTCATTTCAGAATGGCTGGGGGCTGAGAAAGGAATAGGTGTTTTCATGACACTATCCTCCTCAGCTTTCAGGACAGACAGGGTTTTTATTGCCATTTTCATTATTATCTTTTTCAGCATGCTGCTCTACAGTGTTATTGTGATGATTGAAAAGAATGTGATTAAGTGGAAGGTCAAAGGTGAGAAATGATGGAAGCAAAAATCAGACTTGAAAATGTCACCAAATCCTTTAAAGATACAGGGGTAGTGCTTGATGATATTACTTTGCATGTGAATGATGGAGAATTTGTTTCCATTATTGGTCCTTCTGGCAGTGGGAAAAGCACCATTTTTCAATGTATTGGAGGCCTGATTCAACCTGAAAAAGGAGAATTGTTTCTGGATCATAGAAAAATTAACGGTGAAACAGGGAATATAGCGTATATGCCCCAGCAGAACTCGCTACTGCCCTGGAGGACAGTAATAGATAATGTCTTGCTGGGCCAGGAACTATTCCATAAGCCTGATAAACAAGAAGCTCAAAAATGGTTAAGAAAAATAAACTTATTTGACTATCAGGATGCTTATCCACACCAGCTTTCAGGAGGGATGAAGCAAAGAGTCGCCTTTTTAAGGACGCTTCTAAGTCCACAATCTGTTTTGCTGCTCGATGAGCCATTCTCTGCACTGGATGAGTTCACACGATTTGATATGCAAAAGTGGCTGTTATCGATCTGGGAAGCGAAGAGGAAATCCGTTCTGTTTATTACTCACAACATTGAAGAGGCTATTTTTTATCTGATCGGATCTATCTCTTATCTCCTAGGCCAGCTAAAATCATTCGTGAGATCGAGGTATCTTTTAAAAGGCCGCGAACAGACACTTTGCTTGTGGAAAGCGAGTTTCTCGAGCTGAAAAGGGAAATATACAGCGATTTGAAGGCAGGTGGATTGCATGAAAGTGTTTGATGCTCATATTCATTTTGATAAATATACAGAAAGAGATCAAAATCAAATTATCAAAACGTTAGCGGAAGAGAAGGTGGAAGGTATGATAACAGTCTCAATGAACCTTTTATCCAGCAAAGAAAACCTGAGATTGGCTGATCACCATCCAAATATTTATCCTGCCTTTGGCTACCATCCTGAACAGCCTCTGCCAACTGATAATGAAGTTGGAGAACTGTTAAATTGGATAGAATCTAATAAAGAAAAAATGGTCGCTGTCGGTGAAGTTGGACTGCCTTATTATCTGCGGAACAAGGCTAAAGGCAGCAGGTTTCCTTATCGGGGTTATGTGGAGGTTTTAGAGCAATTCATTGTTTTGGCCAAGAAGCTGGATAAACCGATTATCCTTCATGCAATTTATGATGATGCATCTGCAGTATGTGACCTGTTGGAAAAACATAATTTAAGGAAGGCTCATTTTCATTGGTTTAAAGGGGATAAAAAACAATGGAGAGAATGGTGGAGAACGAGTATTTTATATCATTCACTCCAGATATCCTATACGAAATCGAAACCAGAGAGGTTGCAGAATTTTATCCATTACATATGACCATGCCAGAAACAGATGGACCTTGGCCTTTTGAAGGGATTTTTCAAGACAAGCTGACTCAGCCTTCAATGGTTCATCATGTGGTCCAGCAAATTGCCGCCATTAAGAAGGTCAGGGTTGAAGATGTGTACAACAGTTTGTACAACCAGGTGAAAAGCTTCTATCAAATATAATATAAACGAAAGGATAGGCTGCTCCTATCCTTTCGTTTATATCAGGGTAATTGCCATTGACAGAATCAGGGATGATGCAGGTGCTGTTCTTGGTCTTTAATTAAATATAAGTCATTAATCCAGTCATCCCCAAGAAGACTTCCTGAATACAGGTAGATGATAAACAATGTGAAAATAAGGACTGGTTTTATGATATATTTTTTTGATTTAATGGATGCCTCATTTTTTGAAAGTATCTTAAAAAGGAATAGGGCTGCAAGTGATACCGTCAAGAAGATATTGATCAAGGTCAGCGATTTTTCAGGCATCAGCATTTCTCCAAGCATTGCCCCATCATCCCGCCCATCATCCCGGACATAAGACCTTCGATTGCTGCAGCAGCACTGACCAAAGCCCCCATTATAGTGCCGGCCGCTGCCCCTATAAGCATTGATAGAATGGTAGAAAGAAATAAATCACCTTGAAAAACAGTTCCAAATAAAACTCCACTAGTCAATCCAATATTCATGCCGAGATACATTGAAATAATCATTCCGTTCATGCCTGTCAATCGATCTTTGTTACGAAGTACAAGCATAATGGAAAGCAGAAGTGTAACGGCGAGGCTAAAAAGAACATAAGCATTAAAAATAATCATGGCAAGCCTCCTTTTCACCATCATATGAAAGGCGAGGACAAACCATTACTATGTTTTTAGGGAGGATCTCCTTGGAAATGTTGCCATTTATATCGGTTTTGTTTACTGCTGTATCCTCAGGGTAGAAAAATAATAGATGGAGATCATCTAATTCGAACTCAGGAGGGATTATTAAATGAATAAGAATAAAGCTCCTAACAAAGGGTTGAATACGGAACAGAACAATAGTTTGACTGATGCTCAGGAAGTGCTTTACGCAAAGGAATTCACTCGTGCAGTAAAGGCGGAAAATAAGTACAGAGAAGAAAACGGAATCAAAGGTAAATAGATAGACAAAAGGATGGCTTTTAGGCCATCTTTTCTATTTCCATATTTCATGGAGAAGAACTCAATGTTTAGTCCAAAATGTGACGGATATTGGTCCTATGTAGGCAAAATCACACGCTTTGTTAAATGGTAAATAGCCGTTTTGGCATACAAGTCTTAGTTTTGAGTATCTCAGTTTTAAGACTTTAAATGTCACAACAGAAAGCATTACGCCCAATCAGCGAAAGCGTAAAAACTTGAATGGAGGTAATAGTCTATGGAAAAGACAATCGTAGGTGGAGTATTCAGGAATACAGACGAAGCAATTGGTGCAATTAGAAGACTTAAGGAAATGGGATTTGACGCTCACGATTTATCGATCTTTGCAAAAGACGATGATAAACTGGAGAACATCGAAGACAAAACGGATGTAGATGTAATTGAAAATGATTCTGATCGAGGAAAAAATGCTGGTAAGGGTGCCGGTATTGGCGCTGGGACTGGTGGCGTCCTTGGAGGAATCGCTGGTCTGATTGCCGAAATCGGCCTGCTTTCGATTCCTGGGATTGGTGTCCTTGCTGCCGCTGGTCCGCTTGCAACAACGTTGAGCGGTGCAGCAATTGGCGCTACAGGGGGCGGAATTGTAGGTGCACTGACAGGCGCAGGAGTAACGGAAGATGACGCCAAGGAATATGAGAGATACTTGAAGGATGGCAATATCCTGGTGTTAGTCAAAGTGGATGAGGAAAGAAGAGAGGAAATCCATACCACTTTTAGAGACTCTAATTCATTAAACACTGATATGTATGTGGCTTCCTAAGCTGGAGGGCAAGAGGCATTCCTTTGGATAGGGATGCCTCTATTTTATGGGTGATAAATGGTTTTGCATGAAACTCACAAAGAGGCTGGGACAAAACCCACCTCTGAGATGAAAAAGCCGGTGGAATTTTACGACAAGTAAAATTTCACCGGCTTTTGATTATTTATTAAATAGAAATAAGGACCACTTCTGATAAAATAAAGTTACCACACAAAATTCAATCAGAAAGAAGGGTCCTTATGTTTAAAGATTATAACATGAATCAAATTGTTTTACCTTTAGATTTAGCCATTAAATTACAAGAAAATGATATTGCGTTCTCCATCCACCATTTGGTCGAAAGTATTCCAGAAGAAGCCTTCGATGCGTTTAAACGTCAAACAGGCTGTCCATCTTATCACCCACGCATAATCCTTAAAGTCATTTTATGTGGCTACACGCAGTCTGCTTTCTCCGGTAGGAAAATAGAAGATTTAACTAAAGATAGTCTACGTATGATGTGGCTCACGCAAGGATATGAGCCAAGCTATCGCACGATCAATCGTTTCCGAGTTCACCCTGATATGAAAGAACTCGTTCGCCAATGTTTTGTGCAGTTTCGTGTCCAGCTCGTACAAGAAAAACTTATTGATCAAGAAGCCATTTTTATTGATGGTACAAAAGTTGAAGCTAACGCCAATAAATTTACGTTCGTTTGGAAGAAGGCTGTGGAGAAGCATCTTGATAGTCTCGTTGAAAAATCGAATAAAATGTACAATGAGTTACTAGAAAAGCAAATCATTCCTGAATTAAAGCGTGAAAATGAGGAGCAGCTCTCTATTGAAGAACTTACACAAATCGCTGAAGTGTTAGAGGAAGTTGTCGAGGACTATACACAAAAAATTGAGAACTCCGATGATGTCTCTATACGAAAACAGTTACGTAGTGAGCGGAAAACGCCGAAACAGATTCTGAAGCAAATGAATGATTGGATTGAACGTAAGCAAAAGTATGAAAATGATTTTGAGATTTTTGGTACACGTAACAGTTATTCCAAAACAGACAAAGATGCGACATTTATGAGAATGAAAGACGATTACATGAGAAATGGACAACTATAACCTGGCTATAACGTACAAATCGCAACAGAACGACAATACACATTAGCATACGGTATTTTCCCTAACCCAACAGATACAAAAACATTGACACCCTTTCTTGACCAAATAGAAGAACAGTACTTTGAATTACCAGAACATATCGTGCAGATGCCGGCTACGGGAGTGAACAAAATTACGAAGATATCATGTCAAATCGTAAAAAAACACCTTTAATTACATATAATCTCTACTTAAACGAGAGGAAAAGAAAGTTTAAGAGCGATCCGTTCAAAACAAGTAACTGGGCTTATGATGAAACGAATGACACCTACACATGTCCAAATGAAAAGAAACTGACGTTTCAATCCCATTCAACACGTACAGATAAAACAGGATTTCAGCGCCAATTTAAAATTTATTCATGTGAAGACTGTACAGGTTGCCCATTACGAGAGTTTTGTACAAAGGCGCAAGAAGGTACAAACCGTAAAATCGCGGTTAACGAGAAATGGGAGCAACAAAAACAATATGTTCGAAACAAGCTTTCAGAAGAAAAAACAGGCTCTATCTATCGTCAACGTAAAATTGATGTAGAACCAGTTTTTGGATTCTTGAAGGCTAATTTAGGTTTCACTCGATTTTCTGTTCGAGGAAACTCAAAGGTTGAAAACGAAATGGGCCTTGCATTAATGGCTGTTAATTTAAGAAAATATGCGAAAAGAGGATAAACTCTGAATCGCACACCTCACAATAAAATCTAAAAAGTGAAATCGCATCGACGATTTCACTTTTTTTAGATTTCAGAAGCTATTTGTCCCAGCCTCTGTAACTGATGAGAATCTATCCGGTAAGTTTTGGCCACTCATTATAACGAATAACATGGTAAATGGCCAGCCCATCACTATAATTGCCGTTGCCGTAATCAACTGGAATCAATGAAAAGGTTGCCAGCCAGACAGAAAAATAGGAATAGCGGACATAGATTGAATGAGGTTCTAAGATCCTTGCGAGATAAGGATATTCAGCACCAATATTGATCCAAGGTTAAAGATGATTCCGCCAGCATGGACAAGAAAGTGGGTAAGACGATTGTTCCACTTTAACTGTTCATACTCACAAAAAGCATCCAAAAAATACATGCTGTTTAAACTGAATGGTCCTTTCTTGAAAACTGTTTTGCCCCGCCCAAGTGAGAAAGTGAATTTCCCTCCAAAGATCCATGCAAAAAAAGAATGGCCTAATTCATGTATCAGTGAAACGACAGGATAAATAAGTAAGAGGGCCAATAGAAAGCCCACGAAGTCAGAAAAACCGAACATGGTTCAGCGACCTCCTCTCCTAATAATGGTTAGTTTTAGTAATGGCTTGTTGTTTATTGTTATATCCGCCTTCTTTAATTTTCGCTTTATTAGTTAGACTTAGGAACTGAATGATAATCGAAAAACATTTGGCTGGGAAACAGCAAAGTTTATGCAAAGAACCTAAGTAATCAATGTACAAGTTTTACCCATGGACTGGTCATATAAACGAAGATATAGATTGAAAAATATGACACGAATACCTTTTTATTTTCTCTCGTTCCATAATCTGTACAAAATGGTTTTTTAAAAGTTGAGAAACATTCAAATTTAAAATCCGCCTATACCCTTCGTGGGAACACGAATAGGATAATACAGAATAAATAAACGCAGGAGGGGAAAATATGTCACGTGAAAAAGGAAAGGTTATCCATGTAGATAAACTTACAATTCATGCCAAAGAAGTTGAAATCATTCAGGAAAGGCCAGAGGGTCACCATGAGGATAGAAGGCATCCGTTTGATTTCTTTAGTCCAAGAAGAAGATTGGGTCGTGAATTTGAAAAAGAGAAACACAATGAGGAAGAAAGCAGCTCGGAAGAGGGAAGGAATGAAGGTCACAGAGGGCCAAGGTGGCTCTAGAAAGCGATTGTCTTGAAATTCACTTTATAAAAACAGGAACCGCCTATTTGGCATTTCCAATATATTTTATAATAAATAACAGCTTGCAGACTTCTAAATCTGCAAGCTGTTTTATTAATCCTTATGCTGGTGCGTCAAGTTCATCATCTTCAATGCGTTTTTCGTGGTGTTCGACGTCTTTTCTGGCGTTGAAACGGTCAGCTTTTTCCAGAGTGACTGTGATGTTGTAGTCCGGGATACCGGCATACTTTTCATAGCGTCCCCTTGGCAGAAGGAAGTTTCCTTCAGGGAAGTGGACCTGGACGTTACCCCGTGAAATATCTACGAATTTAGCTCTGCCCTGGAAGACACCGAAGCCGTTGTATAGAACAATTCCTTCTCCTTCGGCAATGCTAAGGTCCTGTGCGTCTTCTGCATTCAACAGGACATCATAGCGTCCAGCACCGTTAAGTGGATCCACTTCATTGTAGACCATGGAATTGAATTGTTTTCCACGACGGGAGGTAACGATGAATTGTCCTTCCTTTTTACCAAGTTCAGGGATATCAACTGAAATTAAATTTCCTTTTCCATCTGAAGTAGGACAGATTCCGTCCTCACATAACCAAGCCCCACCCCACTGGAACACATCTCCTGCTTTTTTAAGATGTTGTATTCCATCATAATTAGGATTTGCCAGTGCGATTTCATTCCGAATCTCCTGTGCATCTTTAAAATCAACCAAATGCGCAGTCTCAGGCTTGACCCGCTTAGCTAAATCAATATAGATTTTCCACTCTGCGCGAGCTTCTTCAACCTGATTCTTGTTGCCCTCGATTTCCGGACTGAAATAAACCATTCGCTCAGTGGAAGTGGAAGTTCCTCCGCCTTCTTGTTCATAACGAGTCTTCGCAGGAAGGACAATGACGGCTTCCCTTGCATCAACAAGGTAGAAGTATTCAGAATGATATCCTGATGGACACGAATTTCGAGTTCAGACAATGCTTTTTCCACAAAGTTTGGGTCTGGCATCGTTTCGAGAAAATTGCCTCCAGATAAGTAATACATTTTGATTTTGCGTTCATGTTCTTCAGAAAGCAAAATATTCTCGAGAGTTACTCCGACGATGTCGCCTTGCCAATTCGGAAGTTCGAATCCCCATAGATCCTCAATTCGCTTAATATTTTCCCCAAGAAAATCTCCGCCTGGAAGAACGAAAGGATCTGCACCCATTTCACCGCTGCCTGAACAGAAGAGTGTCCGCGGAAAGGCATCAGACCTGCGTGCTTTCGGCCAAGGTGTCCCCGGAGCAATGCCAGGTTTGCCACTTGTGAAATATTGTCTGTTGCAAATGAATGCATCGTCAAACCAAGAGCCCATGCATAAACTGCATTTTTGCTGTTGGCGAGCAGTTCCGCCAACTCGATAATGCGTTCTTTAGAAATGCCAGAAGATGCGACAATGTCTTCCCATTCTTGCTCCTGGACCTTTGTTTTCAATTCCTTAAAGCCATTCACATGCTCTTGAACAAATTCATGATTGATGGCTGAACCGTGCCTGATTTTCTCCATATCAAACCAATGCTTCATGATCCCATGCATGAAAGCAATGTCTCCACCGATATTGACCTGGTAGAAATCATCCGCGATTTTCGTGCCGAATAGAGCGGATTCTGGATTTGAAGGAATCCAGTATTCATCCATTGCCGGTTCTCTATATGGATTGACGACAATGATTTTTGTTCCCTTTTTCTTTGCTTCCAGCATATATTTCGACGAAACCGGTGAACTGTTAGAGGCTACGCTGCCCCAGAACAACAAGACATCAGTGCCAATCCAGTCCTGGTAATTAGAAGTAGAAGCCCCAACGCCAATGGACCTTTTTAGCGCTGTTTTAGAAGGTGAATGACAAATCCGGCTTGCATTATCAATATTGTTCGTACCTAGAAAGCGGGAGACTTTTCCGGCTACATAGTAAGATTCATTTGTAATCCCTCGGCTTGTCAGGTAGAAAGCGTATTGTTTTGGATCAAGCTTTTTCGCTTTCTCTGCAATCATATCCATTGCATCATCCCAGGTAATGCGGGAAAACTTCCGCTCACCCTTCCTGCGGATCATTGGGTAGGGGATACGTCCCAGTTTGCGAAGTTGGGTGCTATCATATTTCCTGAGCTCATCAATATCTGCATGAAGGATTTCCGGCTTGATTGCTCCGACAGTATTCAGCCTGAGGACATTCAATCTTGTCGTACAAATATGAGGACCTGTTAATGTCTGGTCATGGAGACCGGATACACCTAATGCACAACCATCACATACTCCCTTGGTCAGGATGTTGGTCGCGTAGCCGAAGTTGTCCCGATTGTCCCAAAGAGTTTTCATGGTATCTCTTATATGTTTCGGCTTAACCTTGCCAAGCCCGAAAGGAATCGGACTTACCCAGTGCTTTGGCGCTGGCATTGCCGCTTTTTTCTGCGGTCCTGGATGTTTTGTTTTACCCAATTTGAAACACTCCCATTTATAACAATCTTTAAGTCTATAAAAAACCACCGTTAACCTGAAGACGCTGCTCCAGGTTCTAACGGTGGTTAACCTTTAGCAGGTTCGCTGCCAAGTGTCATACCTTATATGTTACTGAATTTTTCTTGAATATCCTCATCAAAAACAAAGATGGACATTCCAAAATCACGATCGATATCTATATCTACAAAAAGTTCTACCAACTTGCATCCTAGAAACTCTTCCATTTCCAATGGAGGGTTCTTTCGGTACATTTCTTTTACCATTTCCGTTCTCGCAGCCCTCAGTGCCTGTTTTCCTTCATTTGCTGATGCAATGAATTTTTCTACAGGTGAAAGGTTTCCTTCCATTTCACAGATGGCCCATTTTTTACAGAAGGTAGTGGTTATTTTGCTTGGCCCTTTTCCCATATGCTTTTTGCGAAAAGATCGGACCAGATTGCTGAATTCTGCCTCGTATTTATTCATGATATCCTCCTGTCATCTATACAGGTTTTAAGATGATTGGTATTTTACCATACGATGAGGCAATTAAAAAGAATTAACCAGCCAGTCTTTCATTTGCTTCATTTTGTTTTCGAAGTTTATTGATGTCACGACGGATTAAAATGGACACCGCCAGGGCAATAACAAACAGTCCGCTGAAGAACGTCAAGCTTGTTGCGTAGCTTCCTGTAGTGTCTTTCATCCAGGCTGCAAACATTGGTCCAGCCAATCCTGCAGCTGCCCATGCAGTAAGGATATAGCCGTGTATCGCACCTAGCTGTTTTGTTCCAAATATGTCACCTATGAATGCTGGGATGGCCGCAAAACCGCCGCCATACATTGTGTAAACTACCGCAAGCATTACCTGGAATAGAAAGGCTTCCTTTGTATTGGGCAGCAGCATGAATAAGAGAATCTGTGTTGCAAAGAAAATTGTGTAGGTGTTGGGGCGGCCGATATAGTCAGAAATCGAAGCCCAAGCTATTCGTCCAAATCCGTTGAATAAACCTAAAACTCCAACCAGTGCTGCTGCCTCTGCAGTAGTTAAGCCAATACTTCTTCAGCTAACGGTTTTGCAGCTGAAAGGATCGCGATACCGCAAGTAACATTGATGAAGAGCATGATCCATAAATAGTAAAAACGTGAAGTCTTAATTGCTTCGTTGGCTGTCAGCTGGGAAAGATCTTTCTTGACTTTCACTTTTCCAGACTCTGCTTTTTCCTTGAAGCCTTTTGGAGCCCAATCAACTGGTGGTCTTTCAAGGTATAGTGATGATAGTGTCATAATAATAAAATAAGCTGCGCCTAGAATGTAAAATGTTTTGGCAGTGCCTACAGATTTAATCAGAGAATCCATGATTGGGCTGCTGATCGCTGCTGCGAATCCAAATCCCATGATGGCAAGTCCTGTTGCTAGACCGCGTCGGTCAGGGAACCACTTTACTAAAGTCGAAACGGGTGCTATGTAACCCACCCCAAGTCCTATGCCTCCTAAAACACCATAAGTAATATACAATAATGGCAATGATCCAAGATTAACCGCAAGGCCTGACCCTAAAATTCCTGCTCCGAAAAAGCCCGCTGCAAGTAGCCCGGCTTTTCTGGTCCATGCTTCTCCACAAAATGTCCAAGGAATGCAGCTGATAACCCTAAAAAAAGGATTGCAAGGCTAAAGGTAAATTGTACTTCCTTGGAAGTCCAACCGAACTCCTCGATTAATGGGTTCGTAAAATTGCTCCAGGCGTACACTGAACCAATAGATATATGGATTCCCACTGCAGACGCAGCGATAAGCCATCGGTTCTTCGTGTTTTTCATGCTTTTTCCCCCTTACTTTAATTTTCCAAAAAACAATTCGATATGACATTGAAGTTTATGGAATCTACTAAACTGCAAATAGAGAGATTCCAAGCTCGATATGTATACTGTTGTTGTTCGCTGTTCTCTCTCAAAAAACCAAAAACCGTCAATCTTTCCAAGCCCGCCAGAAAGAAGCGGACATTGACAGAAAAATTGACGGTTAGTAATAAGCAGGTATCGCTACTATGGACCAACAGTTAATCGCTTATATATCCATTACACCTTAACCGACGACAGGATCGCTATCTCGAATCAAAATATGACAGAATAGTGAACTTCGGAAAAATTTTATCATCTTAGAACTGCAGATGCAATACATTTTAGGTTGCTAATTCAATTTTACACTATGGGTGTGTTGTAAATTTTTCTTGAGAAAAATAAAAAAGTGTGTTTAGATTTTAAGTATTCTCAAACTCTTAAAATTCAGGTGACGACTATGTTAGAAAATATGAGTGATAAATATACCATAAAAAAATACAAGGATGGACAATTCCTGGATGTAGAGGATGTCATCGTAAACGAATTTCCATTGACGATTTATGTAAATGACATTGAGTTTGCCACGATGGTTTGCACTCCTACACATTTTGAGGAAATGGTTGTCGGTTTTCTGGCATCCGAAGGGGTTATCCGTTCCTACAATGACATCCATTCACTTAGCATCGATGAAAGCAGAGGCTATGCTTACGTTATGCTTAAGGTGAGTATGACAACAAACCAGGAGTATTATTCAAAACGCTTTATTGGATCCTGTTGCGGGAAGAGCCGTCAATTTTATTTTCACAATGATGCCCGGACAGCGAAAACCTCGATGTCCAATACAACCATATCAGCGACTCAGAGCATTGCACTGATGAACCAAATGCAAAACAGCTCTCAGGTGTTTCTTGAAACTGGAGGAGTACATAATGCAGCTCTTTGTTCCCATGATGAAATGATTGCGGTTCGCACGGATATTGGAAGACATAATGCGCTGGATAAGTTATATGGATATAGCATTTTGAATAGGTTGCCTGTGAGAAATAAAATCATTGTATTTAGTGGCAGGATTTCCTCAGAAGTACTATTGAAGGCTGCGAAGATCGGGGTAGGCATCGTCCTGTCCAAATCAGCTCCAACAGACCTTGCTATCAAACTAGCTAAGGACTTAAACATAACTGCTGTGGGTTTTATCCGTGGAAAATCCTTTAATGTGTATTCCTGCCCAGAAAGAATTATTGATTAAAGTTTTTTTATATTCTGTTTCATCGAACAAAATTCATTTGAAATATAGTATTATTTTCATGCGATTTCTAATAGACCAAATATACTAAAAGCCAGACTCCATATATGGAGTCTGGCTTTTCCTAGTATAATGTAATTTTTTCGCGCACATTGTCGGACATGGAAGAATCCGGAGTATCAGAGCATATAGAGGGAAAAAGGAGGCTCGGCAGGCTCAATAGACGAGAACAAAGAATATCACACGATTTGATAAGTTACCAGATAATTTGAATTTCGATTGAATATTACAGGATTGTTACAATTATTGTTATAATGGATTTTCATATTTAGGCGCAATTTTCGGCAGAATAGGAATTTTGGACGAATTCTCACAATATCAGTTTACTATTCTCGAATAATGGGGATAAGTACTTTGGGTTGAATGTTACGATTTTTTATAATTGGGTTATAAGGACCGTTTAACAGAATAAATATTAAAGAAATAAAGATTATGAGGGGGGAGTTATAAACAGTGAAGAAAATTTTTTCATTATTCATTATTATGGTGACCATGTTAGGTCTCCTGGCTGCTTGCGGCAGCGATGAAAAGGCATCCGGTGACGGCGGCATAAAATTGGCTGAGAATGGAAAGTTTACTTTTGCTTCATCTGGTGAATTCAAACCATTCAGCGTGACGAACGGAGAGGGCCAGATGACTGGTTTTGACATTGATGTTGCCGAAGCAGTGGCAAAGGAAATGGGTCTAGAACCAAATCAGAAAAAGTTCAAGTTTGCCAGTATTGTAGAAGGTGTTAAATCTGGGCGCTTCGATGCTGCTGTTGCCAGCCATACTATTAACGAAGATCGCTTGAAGCATGTGGATTTCTCCACACCGTACTACTACTCTGGACCTCAGATTTTTGTAAGACCAGATAGCGATGCAGAAAAACTAAATGATCTTGATGAACTGGAAATAGCAGTTTCAAAGGGTTCTACTTATGCAAAGACTGCTGAAGAAGTGACAGATAATATTGTGCTTTATGACAGTGACGTAACTGCTTTAGAAGCGTTAGCCAATGGAAGGCACGACGCTGTTATAACGGACTTTATTACAGGGAAAGAAGCGATTGGTGCAGGTCTTGAAATCGAAGGCAAAGAACTTCTTGGCCGAAGCGAGCAGGCAATCGCCATAGCCAAAGACAACGATGAATTACTGAAAAAAGTCAACGATGCATTGGAAACTTTAAGAAAAAATGGAACGTTGAAAGAAATCAGTGAAAAATATTTCGGTGAAGATATCACAGCTAAACCGGAGGAATAAGTTGTCAACTTGGAGCGAATGTGCGGTATAACTGCACATTCGTTTCTGCTTAAAATGATGTTTTACCACAAATATAAGAACGATAAATGAGCCCACAGGGAGTTGAATGAATTTTGCCTAGTCTGTCGCATGTTATAGAAGTCTTTTTTGATACGTATGATATATTCCTCAAAGGCATGCTGCTCACATTGCAGGTTACAGCAGTCTCGATTTTGATTGCAATTTTCATAGGATTGTTTTTTGCTTTCCTCAAAATATCAGGAATTAAAGTTTTGGAATGGATTGCATATGCCTATATCTATTTGGTCAGAGGAACTCCGTTGATTGTCCAGATCTTCATCTTCTATTTTGGGATGACCAATTTAAATATCTCCGCTTTCTGGTCTGTAGCCCTTGGACTAGCTTTCCATAACGGCGCCTATATTGCTGAAATCTTCAGGGGAACGATCCAATCTATTGACAAGGGACAAATGGAAGCCGGCCGTTCCCTTGGCATGAGCAGGGTCCTTACAATGCGGAGAATTATCCTTCCACAAGCATTCCGTCGTGCCTTGCCTCCTCTTGGGAATCAATTCATCATTGGCCTCAAGGATTCATCACTAGCAGCATTCATTGGAATGTACGAATTATTCAATGTCGCGACAACAAAAGGGGCAAACGATTTTGACAATATGACATACTTGCTCATCGTTGCTGTGTACTATCTATTCCTTGTTTACTTGATATCTGCTTTGGTTGGAATGCTTGAGAAGAAACTTTCGGTAAGTGATTAAGGGGGGATTTGTTTTGAACGGAAGAGATATAATCAATGTTAAAAAACTGAATAAATCATTTGGCGACCTTCATGTCTTGAAGGATGTGGATATAACGGTAAAAGAAAGCGACGTTGTGTGTTTGATTGGGGCAAGTGGTTCTGGTAAAAGTACTTTGCTGCGCTGCCTGAACTTCCTTGAAATCAAAGATAATGGCCAAATTATCATTGAAGGTGAAGAAGTAAATGCAGATTCTCATGACCTGAACGAAGTACGCCAGAAAATTGGCATGGTTTTTCAGCACTTTAACCTATTTCCTCATAAAAATGTGATTGAGAATATTATCGAGGCACCAATCCATGTAAAGGGGATCAGCAAACCACAGGCGATCAAGGAAGCAAAAGAGCTGCTGGGGAAGGTTGGCCTCGCAGATAAAGAAAAGGTCTACCCATCCAAGCTTTCCGGAGGGCAAAAGCAGCGGGTAGCAATTGCCAGAGCACTGGCGATGAAGCCAGATATCATGCTGTTCGATGAACCGACTTCTGCACTCGATCCGGAGCTGGTTGGAGAAGTACTGGCAACGATGAAGGAACTTGCAGAAGAAGGCATGACCATGGTAGTCGTAACACATGAAATGGGCTTTGCGCGCGAGGTAGCTGATTGGGTTGTCTATATGCATGAAGGCCGGATTGTGGAAGTAGGCAACCCGGATGAAATCTTTGATAACCCAGTAGAAGAACGTACGCAAGAGTTTTTAAGCAAAACATTTTAAAGGATGGACGCTTAGTTTCTCTAAGCGTTCATTTTTTAG
>NZ_BAUW01000059.1 GCF_000517385.1 Mesobacillus boroniphilus JCM 21738
ATTTCGGTCCGACCAATGAAGTCAAAGAACGACTTCACTGGTCGGCCCTCCAGCGCTTGTCGGGGCTGAACGAGGCGCTTGCGCTTTTTGTTCTTGAAGCAAAAGGTTATACAAAGTAAAATACAGTTATAGGTATTTATTGGTATTAAGGCAGTGCCGCTGGCATATTTTATAGCTTTTAAAAAATATGGTGCAGGGTATAGATGGGTATAGACTTCATGAACCTATGAAAACAAAAAAATGCAGGAGGAATCGCTATGTATTTCAAATCTTTTTTGATGATCATCTAGCACATATGTCATATTTGATAGGCTGCCAGAGAACGGGTGAAGCGATTGTCATTGACCCGGCCAGAAATATCCAGCCTTACCTGGATATTGCGAAAAAAGAAGCTTCAATATTTCAGCCGCAACAGAAACTCATATTCACGCAGACTATCTTTCTGGTGCAAGGGAGCTTGCCCACCATCATGGGGCCAAGCTTTATGTATCAGACGAAGGTGATAAAGATTGGAAGTATCAATATGTCGATCAGTATGAGCATGAATTGCTGACTGAGGGATCGACTTTTAACATTGGAAATATTTATTTCGAAGTTATATACACGCCGGGCCATACACCTGAAAGCATTTCATTCCTATTGACTGACAAGGGAGGCGGGGCAAATGAACCGATGGGCATTTTCACCGGTGACTTCCTGTTCGTAGGCGACGTAGGGCGCCTGACCTTTTGGAAAAAGCGGCAGGCATTAAAGACACATCTGAAGCAGGGGCACGACAGATGTTCGAATCTCTTCGCAAAATGGAAAAGCTGTCAGACTTCCTGCAGGTATGGCCAGCACATGGAGCTGGCAGTGCATGCGGAAAATCCCTCGGAGCTGTGCCGATGTCCACTTTAGGCTATGAGAAGAAATTCAACTGGGCTTTCCAAATCAATGAGAAGGAAAAGTTCGTAGAAGAGCTGCTTGCAGGCCAGCCAGAACCTCCTAAGTACTTTGCCGAGATGAAAAAACTCAATAAAGTTGGCCCAGAATTGCTTCGCCGTGAAGAAACTCCTAAAGTTTCATTATCAGACGCTGGCAATGCCGCAGTTGTTGACACCCGTCCGGCAAATGAGTTCGCGGAGGGACATGCAGAAGGAACAATCAACATTCCATATAACAAATCCTTCACGAACTGGGCAGGCTGGCTATTAAGCTATGATCAGGATATCGTGTTGATCGCTGATCCTGAAAAGCTTCCTGATATTAAAAAATCACTGCAGTCAATCGGTCTTGATCAGGTAACTGGTTACATTGACCAGAAAGAACTTGGCGGTCAGCTGGAAGAATACAAGACCGTAACGGCAAGCGAGGCAAAAGAACTGATGGAAGACGAAAACTATTTCGTCATCGATGTCCGCAACCAGAGTGAGTGGGACAGCGGCCATATACCAGGTGCCTACCATCTGATGCTCGGCAACCTGACTGACAATCTGGATAAGGTTCCTAAAGACAAGAAGATCATCGCACACTGCCAGTCAGGCGCACGCTCCGCAATTGGCACAAGCCTGTTGCTGAAAAATGGCTACAAAGACATAGTCAATCTCGAAGGCGGCTACTCCGCATGGGAAGAAGAAGGATTGCCTGTAAAAAAAGATTAATACCAGAGCCAGCTCAGTTGATGAGCTGGCTTTATTGCGTATTGGCACCCTTTTTTCTTTTTGTGAAAAACTCGAAGTGATCCCTGATGCTGGCCAAAAGATGAACAAACTATGACCAACCTATTAAATAATCTGTAACAACAGGCGAAACAGTTGATTCTGATTGCGTTGCGCTATAATTTAGATATAACAGATATCCGATAAGAGGGGATCAACGTGAAAATATTAGTCATAGAGGATAATGAGAGTGTCTGCGCGATGATCGAGATGTTCTTTTTAAAAGAGGGGATTGAAGGCAGGTTCGTGAATGACGGCCTTCGAGGATATGAGGTTTTTAAGAATGAAGAATGGGATCTGCTGATTGTCGACTGGATGCTCCCGGGTATGGATGGTGTCACCTTATGCAGGAAGATCAGGCAGGAGGGCAGTGATGTGCCGATCATCATGCTGACGGCGAAGGACAGTGAGTCGGATCAGGTGCTCGGATTGGAGATGGGGGCGGATGATTATGTGACAAAGCCTTTCAGTCCGCTGGCTTTGATGGCAAGGATCAAGGCTGTGGCCCGCCGATACAAGAAGCAAAAGCCTGAAGAGAATAGTGAAGTTGGGACTAGCCTGCTGAAAGTCAACAAGGAAACGCGTGAAGTCAACTTTGGTGGCAAACCAGTGATGAACTTGACGCCGAAGGAATTCGACCTGCTTCTCTTTTTTGCCCAGCATCCCCGCCAGGTTTTCACAAGGGAGCAGCTTCTCGAACGCGTATGGGGTTACCAGTTTTACGGTGATGAGCGTACGGTAGATGTCCATATCAAACGGCTGCGGAAAAAGGTTGGGACGCCTGAACAGCCATTGTTCCATACTGTATGGGGCGTAGGCTATAAGTTCGATGAGTCGGTTGATGGGCATGAAAATTAAGTATATTTACCAGCAGTTCATCAGCCATATCAGCATCATCATCGTTGCCTTCCTCATACTTAGCCTCGTATTCACACAGTATGTGGAAACGCTGGTTTATAAGAACAAGACTGAAGAGCTGATTTCATACGGAGAGAATATTCTCCGTGATCTCGACCGAGGCAGTGAGCGTCCTGACCAGGTGATCAATCAATACGCCCGCGTTCTTTTTGGCCGGGATATTCAATTCAGTGTGTTTGATGAGAATATCCAGCTTCTCAATCCAATCAGGTGGAGAGGGCCGGCGATTGAATTAACGGAGAAGGAGTGGAGCCAGCTTACAAACGGAAAGCCGATCGTTAAGAATTATGATCTCGAACGTTATGACAGAGCCGTAACGCTTGTTGTTCTGCCATATGTGGACCGTGGTGATTTCATTGGCGGCATTCTCCTTACGTCTCCAATCAGTGGGACACGGGAAATGATCACTGAAATCAACAAGTACTTATTTTATACTATGCTGATTGCGCTCGCCGTATCGTTCCTGTTGAGCTGGGTGCTGGCGCGCATCCATGTCAACCGGATCAAAAAGCTGCAGGAAGCAACATCGGTTGTTTCGGCAGGGAATTATACGGTGAAAGTTCCATCCTCTGACTACGATGAAATCGGGGAATTGGCGAATGATTTTAACAGCATGGTGAGCAAGCTTAATGAATCAAAATCTGAGATTGAAAATCTGGAAAATCGGCGTAGACAGTTCATGTCGGACGTATCACATGAATTGAGGACACCGCTCACGACAATCAGCGGGATCATCGAGGGCTTTAAATCCGATATGATTCCTGAAGCAGAGAAAGAGCACGGCATCAATCTGGTCAGCCAGGAAACGAAGCGGCTGATCCGGCTGGTAAATGAAAATCTCGATTATGATAAAATTCGCTCAAACCAGATACAGCTTTTTAAAGAGGATATTGAATTGATTGAGGTTCTGGAGATCATCCAGGACCAGCTCGGATTTCAGGCAGAGGAGCGCAATAATATCATTGAAATCGAAGCAGAGGAATCGGCTTTGGTCCATGCTGATTATGACCGGCTGGTCCAGATATTGATCAATATCACGAAAAACAGCATCCAGTTCACTGAAAACGGGACAATCTGGCTGCGAGGCAGGAGGGATGGTGCCAGTACGGTGATTGAAATTGAGGATACCGGAATCGGAATACAACCTGCTGAAATCGAAAAAATCTGGCATCGCTTTTACAAAGCTGACATCTCAAGGACAAGCAATCCGTTTGGTGAGTTTGGGCTTGGTTTGTCCATCGTCAAACAGCTGATTCAGATGCATGATGGAAAAATTACCGTTGAAAGTGAGCATGGAAAAGGGACAAAGTTTGTGATTGAGCTCCCATTCCGATAATATGAAAATGAAGCTGCGGGCATCGCCTCCAGCTTTTGCTATTTGTGTATAAGTAAGTATAATTATTTACACTTAGATTAGTGTCCAGCTCCAGCGCCTAGCCCCTCGAGTCGCTTGTCTAGTGTCGCCTCCTAGAAACTCCGAAACTTCAACTCCGCCGGCAGAAGCAAAGAGCGCTTCTTTGTCGGAGTCTCCAGTTTCTGCGTTTCTGAACAGTCGGCTATACATTTCGATTTCGGTCCTGCCAATGAAGTCAAAGAACGACTTCACAGTCAGGCCCTCCGAGGCACAGGACGTGCTAGACCCGCCAGCCACACGATGTGGCGTTTTAGGCGGGCAGCGCTTGTCGGGCTGAACAAGGCGCTTGCGCTTTTCTTACGAAAGGATGAGTATTATGGTGCGTTTTGGTGTGGTAGGTACGAATTGGATTACAGAAGCTTTTATAAAAGGTGCTAGTCATCATGAGGATTTTCAGCTTTCGGCAGTTTATTCGCGTACAGAGGAGCGCGCTGCGGAGTTTGCTGGAAAACTCGGGGTGAGTACCATTTTTACTGATTTAGGAGAGATGGCAAAAAGCGATGTGATTGATGCAGTCTATATCGCCAGCCCGAATTCCATGCATGCAAGCCAGGCAATCACGTTCTTGGAAAATGGCAAGCATGTGCTGTGTGAAAAAGCAATCGCGTCCAATAGCGATGAACTTGCAGGAATGATAAAAACTGCAAGAGAAAATCATGTAGTTTTGATGGAGGCGTTAAAATCAACCCTCATGCCTAACTTCAAAGCTATCCAGGAGAATATTGATAAAATCGGCAAGGTCAGAAGGTACTTTGCAAGCTATTGCCAGTATTCTTCCCGTTATGACAAATATAAAGAGGGCACAGTGCTGAATGCCTTTAACCCGAAATTTTCAGCAGGTTCCTTAATGGACATCGGCATTTATTGCATCTATCCGCTAGTAGTCTTATTTGGAGAGCCAAAATCAGTCCAGGCGAATGGCTATGTGCTCGAATCAGGGGTGGATGGGGAAGGCAGCCTGATATTGAAATACGATGAAATGGATGCTGTCATCATGTTCTCGAAAATCACTGATTCAATACTTCCATCTGAAATTCACGGCGAGGATGGAAATATCTGGATTGATAAAATCAGTACGCCGGAAAAAGTGGAAATCATCTATCGTAACGGGAAAACGGAAGATATTTCAAAAGAGCAGCTTACAGATAATATGTTTTATGAAGCTGAGGAATTCATTACTTTGATTCAGCAGGGCAAGCAGGAATCTGTTAACAATTCACTTGAAAACTCCAGAATGACAATGTCTATTCTCGATGAAGCGAGGAAGCAAATGGGCGTCCGATTCCCGAGTGATAATTAACAGGGAAGGTGCTGTGAAAAGCATCTTCCTGTTTGTAAAATTCACTTCGAGAATTGCCCAGCTCCAGCGCCTAGCCAGTTTTCATCCGCGAATATGCTCCTCGATTATCTTGCGAGAAGCGTTAGCTTTGAGCAGCTCGAGTCGCTTCGGTCCGCCCAATGAAGTCAAAGAACGACTTCACCGGTCGGCCCTCCAGCGCTTGTCGGGGCTGACCAAGCGCTTGCGCTTTTCTCTTAGTAATTTAAAAATTTTACGCAAACCGGGTCTGGAACTGTTACATCAGACTGCAATAATGTTAATCTGCCTGTTTCCTCGTCACGTGAGTAAAGAGCGACGTTGCTGGAGTTCTGGTTCGTCGCAATCAGGAATTTCTCACTTGGGTCAAGCACAAAGTCCCTCGGCCAATTGCCTTCTGTTGAAGTATGTTCAACAAAGGTAAGCTCAAAGTTTTCAGGGGCCACGCTAAAAACAGCAATGCTGTCATGGCCGCGGTTGGCAGCGTAAACGAATTTCCCATCAGATGAAATATGGATGGCGCTTCCCTGGTTGTTTTCAGTGAAATCAGCTGGCAGAGTGGTAATCGCCTGAAACTGTTCAAAACTTGCATTTCCAGAATTATATTTTAAGGCAAGAACCTCTGAACTGAATTCTGTCATCAAATAGGCAATTTTATTATTCGGATGGAAAACAAGGTGTCTTGGACCGCTTCCTGGCGCTATACCCAATACACTTTTCTCAATCAACTGCCCGTTATCCAGGGAGTATGTGATCAACTGATCGATGCCTAGGTCGATGACTGCTGCGTACTTCCCATCCGGAGTGAAACCGGCATAATGGGTATGCGCTTTTTCCTGGCGTTCATCAGGGCCTGAACCTTCATGGACGGCACTTGATAAGGCGGCCTCGATACTGCCATTCTCGGGGTTGACCAGATAAGAATCTGCAGAACTTTTGTGATAATTCGCTGATAAAAGCAGGTTGTTTTCTCTGTTCACGCTCACATGGCATGGAGATGCTCCTGCGGAAAGCTGGGTATTGATGAACGACAGATCGCCAGAATCCTTAATGGCGAATCCTGCTACGCCGCCAGAACCGCCTTCCTTAGCAACTGCATATAGGAAGCGGTTATCTTCGCTGATGGTCAGGTAGGTTGGGTTTTCAAGCGCTGCTGCCGCCTTCACCTCAATGATTTTTCCATTGATTGCATCCAGTGTAAAAGAATAGATGCCCACACTATCACCTTTAGTATATGTACCGAAATAGCCTGTGAATTTTTCATTAGCTGCCATTGTGAATGCCTCCAATTTGATCAATCATTTATAGTCTAAGTTATAGTCTAGCAAAAAAATCTTGCTGGACAAAATGTTACGAACAATAAGCTAATGGGTAAAATAAAGCGAGAACATATTATTCGGGATGTTAGATTTCCTGACCAACATCTGGACTTTAAACTTTTTAAGCGATATGCTCTTTTTATAATGGTGTTTTATCCTAATAAGCGAAAGAGCATAATGAAGATTTAATAGTGATTTAGGAGGTTTATTATGAGCTTGCAAAAAGAGATTATAGAAGCGTTGAATGTTCGTCCTGAAATTGATCCTCAGGAGGAAATCAGAAAAAGAATCGACTTTCTGAAGGAGTATTTATTGACTTCAAAAGCAAAAGGATTCGTTCTTGGAATCAGTGGCGGCAGGATTCCACCCTTGCCGGAAGATTGGCACAGCTCTCGGTCGAGGAACTGCGCTCGGAGGGTACTGAAGCCAAATTCGTGGCTGTAAGACTTCCATACTCAGTGCAAAAAGATGAAGAAGATGCTCAGAAAGCACTGAAGTTCATCCAGCCGGATAAAACGATCACTTTCAACATCCAGCCAGCGGTTGATACTTTTAACACGCAGTTTGAGGATGCCATTGGTGATAAAATGACCGATTTTAACAAAGGTAACGCCAAAGCGCGAATGAGGATGATTACGCAATATGCAATTGCGGGTCAGGAAGCTTGCTTGTGATTGGTACCGACCATGCCGCGGAGGCCGTGACAGGATTCTTCACAAAATACGGTGATGGCGGAGCTGACTTGCTGCCACTAACTGGCCTGAACAAGAGACAGGGAAGGGAACTGCTCAAAGCTATGAATGCAGAGCCAAGATTATATCTCAAAGAGCCGACAGCTGACCTTCTCGACAACAAGCCGCTCCAAGCAGATGAAACTGAGCTTGGTGTGAGCTATGAAGCCATCGATGATTACCTGGAAGGAAAGCAGATTGTCGAAGCAGATGCAGCTAAGATTGAAAGAAGATACCTTACTTCAGAGCACAAACGTCATATACCTGCATCCATGTTTGATTCCTGGTGGAAGAAGTAAAACAAAAAAGCCTGGCTGATATTTTTCATCAGCCAGGCTTGATTTTACTCTGATTGGGCAACTGCAAACTGAGGCTCTACTTCTTTTTCCGTGACTTTGTCAATCTTATCAGTGAACATTTGGAAGACTCTTTTCTTCTCTTCCAGTTCCTTGATATATTCCTTTAAATCATTGAACTTTTCCTCAAATGGCTGATGGTACAATTCGCGGATCTTCCTGTTCAAATCAGGATTGACAGTTGACTGGACAACCTGCTTTGTAATGTTGAATTTATATGTATACACCTGTAGCTCGTTCTTCACTTCTTCATATTCCGCATCAATCTCTTTAAGAATCTCTTCAATCTCTGCTTTCCATTTATCTAGCGACATCTTAACATGCTGTTCCATACGGATCCTCCTGCCATTCGCCTGTAATAAAGCTTCTTCCCTCTATTCTAGCAAGGGAATTTTACACGGAGATTGCTGCTATATTACATTGTTAAAACAATCTACCCAGAACGTGAACCACCTTCGGACAAAATCATGGAGAGAGCATCGCAAATATCCGAATTGGTTCTGCTCTTTTAAATAGCCGTATCTATTAAACTGTAATCTATAAATGGACTGTGGATAAGGTTTTCTTTAACCATAAATATATAGGAAAATTGACTCATCTTTGTAATTAATTGGCGAATTTTGTTGAATAAATGGTTCTTAAGTTTTATATTTTAAGTAGAACTGAAAAAGGCAAACTTATCGAAAGGTAAGGACGCAAAGCCACGAGTCTAAGGCGTTTTAGCTATGATCGTCGGGCTGCCAAAAAAGATCGGATGCAAATTAAAAGATAGGTAAATTGTTTTGCTTTACCGCTTGTCGAAAAATCCGCCATCTTTTTGGGGATTTTTTATTTGGAATGTCCCTTTCTGCTCAATATTGCAAAAAGAATGAATTTAACGTTTGCCTTTTGCGAGAGAGGATAAATAATACTTAAGTAACTTGACAGGACGAATTAATATAATCCTTTTGGCAGATTTGGTTTTATCAGATAGGATTAAAATTTTTATGGAAGGTGGAGGAATCGTTGACTGTTTTATTTGGAACGGTAGAGTACTTCGAACGGGAAATTGAGTTTCATTTATCAGAGGTTGAAAAAAGAGAGCGGCTGAAAGAAGAAATCAATCAAATTCAAATGAAGCTTGAAGAAGAACTGCTGAATGATTTTATCTGCGACGAGAAGTTAAGGATGGAATGCCTGCAGAATCTATCGAATGCCTGCAGCAAATTAACTGAAGATTATGTAGTTTGATAGGAAAGCGGAAGCGCCTTGGTCAGCCCCGACAAGCGTTGGAGGGCCGACCAGTGAAGTCGTTCTTTGACTTCATTGGGCGGACCGAAACGTCTCGAGCTGCTCAAAGCTAACGCTTCTCGCAAGATAATCGAGGAGCATATTCGCGGATGAAAACTGGCTAGGCGCTGGAGCTGGACAATTCTCAAAATGAATTCTATACTTCCTTATCTTACAAAAAGCCTGTGGACCGATCCACAGGCTTTTTCTATTATTCTATTTATTTCGCAAGACGGCTGAACCTGTTTTTTTTTAATAGGCTCTGTTAAAGACGAATATTGAAAATCAACAACCTGATATAACAGGGCCATATTTTAAAAAAGTGTTTGAACATCTCGAATAAAGGATATGTTTATCAATAGGACAGCTAAAGGGGAATCGACATGGAGAAAAAGGAATATAACAAGCTTGTTAGAGACTATTTTCCGGAATTAATGACGGAAAAAGGCAAGAATGTGGAATTTGAAATTTTGGGTGGAAGTCAATATAGTGAAAAACTTATGGAGAAGTTCAATGAGGAAGTCGAGAAGTTCCGTAATGCTGGAACGGACAGGCTGTTGAGTGAGATCGTTGATTTGCTTGAAGTAGTATATGCAATTGCCGATCATCGCGGCATCACGGAATCCGAAGTTGAGTTCATGCGCCAGCTTAAGAAGACTCGCAGCGGCGGCTTCAGGAAAAAAATCATGCTAAAAACAATTGAAGAAAAATCCTGATAAGAAAAGCCCTCTGCCTTGTTGGCGGAGGGCTTTTGCAATATCGTTAAGCAGATTTATGTGCAGCTTCTGGTGTTTGTTTGAAAACAGTCTTGCGGATGAAAGGAACCACCCAGCGGTCTAAGCCGTATTTACCAGCGTTGTAGCCTGCGAACAGGATGATGAAGCCGAAGAAGATGTCAGTTGGGTTATGAGAAACAGTTCCAGCAAGGAAGAAGCTGAAGTTCATTACCAGGCCGAAGAACATCGCTGCAGTTGTCAGTGTTCCAAGGAGCAAACCAAGTCCAACAAGGAATTCACCAAGTGGAACGATGAAGTTGAAAAGTTCGACATTCGGGATCGCAAAGCTTTCAAGGAAGTTCACGTACCAACCATATACTGCATTTCCATCTGGACCTTTTACCGGGTTCGCAACGGCGTTTTTCAAATAGCCACTTGCGTCAAATCCTTCACCAGTCAATTTTCCCCATCCTGCAGTCATCCAGTTGTAACCTAGCCAGACACGAATCACAGTCAACAGGCCAGCAGCAATATTGTTTTCTCTTAACCATTTCGCGAACATCTAAATCGCTTCCCTTCAAAATATATAATGATTACACTTATAAGATATCAAAGCAATTTATGAAAATCTGTGAAAAAAGTGTGAAGACACACATCAGCCATAATGTTATGAACAAATTTTGTCAAATGATTTCCTTTAATGGAATATAATACATTAAGGGGTATTTGTAAGATAATTCCTTTTCCCTTGCTGCATATGTTGGAAATATATAGAATAAATATAATGTGAAGTACAAGCTAGGAAGGGGAAGGAAAAATATGAGCGAGCTCTTATTTAAACAGTTTGAATTGACTAGAGGTAATTTTTTAAAAATCATTGAGGCGATCACTACCGCACAGGCAAGTGTTCAGCCGGAAGGCTTCAATAATAACATCCACTGGCACATCGGGCATGTGCTGACAGTTACGGAACAATTCATGATGGGATTCCCGAAAAAATCAAATCATCTTCCTGCAAATTACATAGAGTTATTCGGAAATGGTACCCGTCCATCAGAATGGACTGGAGACGTTCCTTCAGTTGAGGTATTGACTGAGCAATTGAAAGCGCAGCTCGGGAGGATCAAGGAAGTACCGGCATCCATGCTGGATGAGAAGCTTAAGAAGCCTTTTCTTGGGCTTGATACTTTTGGAGAACTAGCGAACATGGCATTATTCCATGAAGCCTACCATCTCGGGCAAATCCATGCGATGAGAAAATTAGTAAAGTAATAAACTTGCAGGGTCCTATTTTGGGCCCTGTTTTTTGAAACCTGTTATCCCTTATTACATATTACTAAATAAGGAAGGCAGGTGTTAGAAAGGAGCATGGATAAGGATTCAAGGCTTCTGAGAAGATGGCTGATCTTAATCATTTCCACTGTCGTTGCTGGAGGATTATCAATCATTGTTGATGTTGTTTGGATCAAAAAGACTCTTTGGGTTATATTGCTGTTGATTGGTTTTGTCGCAGCAGGGTCAGTGTATGAGTTTTATGAGACTTGGTTAAATAATCTGGATAAAAAAAGTGATAAGAAATAAAGGCTCCCTTTGCAAATCGAAGTTGGACCATCAAATGATATAGGAAAAAAGTTGTTGATATAAGTGGGTTGGGAAAGAAACAATACATAGATTAGGCGAGGTATCCCGTTCCCCGCGAAACCTATCGTTTTTTTTCACGAATGACTGAAAGGTTTCAGGTTGTAGAGCGTAAAGCTGTCAAGAAAACGGATTTATTATGACAGGTTTCAGGGTTTATGGCGCAAAGCTGTCAAGAAAACGGGTTTATTATGACAGGTTTCAGGGTTTAGGGCGCAAAGCTGTCAAGAAAACGGATTTATTATGACACGAATCATTTCAGCGATTATCAAGAATAATTCCGCGATATTAAGCCGGAATTACGCGAACTATAAGATATCCGTGTTTTTTCCAATTAAAAAGTGGTGGAAATGGAGGCACTGAAAAATGTACCAGGAGAATTGCCCATACTGCAATGTGAATGCAGATGAAGAGCAAGAAATCGTATTGGAGAATGAAACATGTTATTTCATCCAGAAGGAGTCTGAGCAGCAGGTCCTGCAGGGGAGCGGGCTGATTATTCCGAAGCTTCATAAGCAGGATGTATTTGAGTTATCAGATCAGGAGTGGATGGATTCGAGGGAGTTACTGCTTGGGGCAAAAAAGATTCTTGACAAAAAGTTTGCTCCCGATGGATACAGTGTTGGCTGGAATACTGGAAGGGCCGGCGGGCAGTCGATTTTTCATGCCCATTTACATGTCATTCCACGATTCAAGGATGAACCTCTTGCAGGCAAGGGAATCAGGTATTGGATTAAACAAAAGGATAATATGCGCAAATAATCCACGAAATTCAATGTTGGGAAAATTTCCGTAAAATTATTTGAATATTTTTACAAAAATGATTCGAAAATCCCGGGAGAGCAGTCACGGGATTTTTCTATTTTCAGGAGGGTTGGGTCTATAGTGGTATAGACATCTATACTGTTATTTAGATAGTCTAAGGTTACAGAATGAAAGCCTTTTCAAAGTTTACTAGATTAAATGGAGCGATGGCTCGGAAAAGGAGGAAACATGAAGAACAAACGACTATCAATTGCCTTAGCAGCAGCAGTTCTCGGTACAGGAGTGATGATTCCAGTGTCATTTGCACAAGGCAATCAAGCACCTGGGACATCGATTGAACATCGGGAGGCCAAAGGAGGCTCAATGGAACTTCATCCTGTATTTCCGTGGGACAAGCCAGGTCCGTTATCTCCAGTCCTTCATAAAGGATCGGTGCGGGGAGCAGGCATGATACAGCAGCCGCTGGATGAGATTGACGGACATATGGAAAATATGATTGCTGACGGCGTGATGCCAGGTGCTGTCGCATTCGTCGCCCGCCGCGGACATGTTGTGAAGCAGGAAGCGTATGGATTTGCTTACAGATATGAAGATGACCAATTCACTGAATCTAGTGAACCGATCAAGATGGAGGAGGACACCATCTTCGACATTGCCTCTATCAGTAAAATTTTCACCACCACAGCAGCTATGATTCTATATGATCAGGGAAAGTTCGAACTTGATGACAAAGTTTCTAAGCATATTCCTGAGTTCGCTGCCAATGGTAAAGAAGATATCACTATCAGGCAGCTTCTTACCCACACATCTGGTTTTACTGCATGGGTTCCCCTTTATACAAAAGGAAGCAGCCGCGAAGACAGAATGGATTTTGTGTTAGAGCACCCATTAAATAGTGAGCCGGGCAAAACTTATACATACAGCGATCTCAACATGATCACGCTCGGCCTGCTGATCGAAAGGCTCTCCGGCCAGCGCCAGGATGAGTTTGTCAAAGAGTATATAACAGAGCCGCTCGGGATGGCAGAAACAATGTACAATCCTCCTTCATCACTGAAAAAGCGGATCGCCGCGACAGAATACCAGCCATGGACGAACCGCGGAATCGTCTGGGGAGAAGTCCATGACGAAAACGCGTGGTCGCTGGATGGTGTTGCAGGCCATGCAGGTGTGTTCTCGACTGCAGAGGATCTCGCCAAGCTTGCGCATATGTATTTGAATGACGGCCGTTATGGCAGCGAAGTCATTTTGAAGCCAGAAACAGTGGAGATGATCATTGAAAATCAAATCCCGCAATTTCCTGGTGATGATCATGGATTAGGGTGGGAAATCGCCCAGGGATGGTTCATGGATGCTTTATCAGAGGGTACATCTCTGGGGCATACGGGGTATACAGGAACATCCATTGTCGTAAACAGAAATAATGGCACGATCGCAATCCTGCTCACCAATAGGGTCCATCCAAGCCGCAGCACGGTTTCTACGAACGTCGCGCGGAGGCAGCTGGCCAGGCAGGTTGCCGATGCAATCCCGGTAAACATTCCGGATGGATCAGCGTGGTTTTCTGGATATGGAGACAAACTCCAACGCACGATGACAGCAGAAGTGGAGCTTGAAAAGCCTGCTAAACTATCATTCGACACCTGGCATCGGATTGAAAATGATGCTGATTATGGCTATCTGGAGATCTCCGAAGACGGTGAAAACTGGGAACAGGCAGCTGTTTTTACAGGAAGCAGCGTAGAATGGGATACACAGGAAGTTGAAATATCTGCAGCAACCAAGCACATCCGTTTCCGCTACCAAACGGACAGTTATACGAATGGCCGCGGCTGGTATGTCGACAATGTCAAACTAGTAACCTCTTATGGTAAAAAGGTTGAGACTGATTTTTCAGGAGAAGGCTGGCAGCAAAGAAATTACTAACTTTAGTAATTCTCAGTGAATTGGATAAAATATGCAAATGGAGGAGATACGATGAGGAAACTCAGCAAGCTAATGCTTTATTCACTAGTGTTCGTGCTGGCTTTTTCACAAATATTGCCCGGCATTTCTTTAAAGAAGCTAATGCCGAGGAAAAGAGTACAGTGGAGGATCTGGTGATTTACGAAAACGTTCCGGAAGCGGAAGCAGCAGTGAATGATGGAAGCATACAATTAAAAGCACTCCATGTGTATTCGGAAGGACATTTCATGCTGGCATCTGAAAACCTTGTCTGGGAGTCGGCGAATAAAAATGTCGCAACAGTTGATCAAGGTGGAAATGTGATTTTCACAGGGCAGAATGGACGGACGTTCATTACAGTGACTGACGGTACTTTCAAGGACCGTATCGCCCTCGATTATAAAGTGAAGCCATCCTCCAAAGCTGATGGTGAAAAAGGAAAACCTGAATCCGAAGCGGTGGTCATTAAGCAGGAAGGTCAGCGATATGACTTGATTGGCAATGCAATCAGCAAAATGACTCTGGAGGAAAAAACAGGGCAGATGCTGATGCCTGATTTCAGGACTTGGAAAGGTGAAAATGTAACGGAAATGCTGCCGGAAATTGAGCAGCTCGTAAAAAAATACCATCTGGGCGGAGTGATCCTTTTCCGCGAGAATGTGGTGACAACAGAACAAACATCTCGCCTGGTATCTGATTATCAAGCTGCAGCTGAAAAATTCGGCCTGATGCTGACGATTGACCAGGAAGGCGGAATTGTCACAAGGCTCCAATCTGGAACGGATATGCCAGGAAATATGGCATTAGGCGCAACACGGTCACCAGAAATCGCTTATAACGTAGGTAACGCAATCGGTGAGGAATTGGCGTCTTTGGGAATTAACATGAACTTCGCACCGGTTATGGATGTGAATAACAACCCGGACAATCCTGTCATCGGCGTCCGGTCATTTGGCGAAGATCCGCAGCTTGTTGCTGACATGGGTGTTGCTTATACAAAGGGACTCCAGCTGCCGGTGTAGCAGCGACAGCCAAGCACTTCCCGGGACATGGGGACACAGCAGTCGATTCCCACCTTGGCTTGCCTGAAGTTCCACATGATAAAGAACGTTTGAAGGAAGTTGAGCTGTATCCGTTCCAAAAAGGAATGGAAGCAGGCGTGGATGCGATTATGACAGCGCATGTCACTTTCCCTAAAATCGACGGAACAAAAGCAGTATCTCAGAAAACGGGCGAAGAAATTGCCATCCCGGCAACCCTTTCATACAAAGTCCTGACAGAGCTGATGCGTGAAGAAATGGGCTATGAAGGGGTCATCACTACAGATGCGATGAATATGAAAGCCATCGCTGACCATTTCGGCCCTGTCGATGCAGCCATCCGTGCGGTAAAAGCAGGAACGGACATCGTTTTAATGCCGGTCGGTCTTGAAGAAGTCGCATCAGGCTTATTAGAAGCAGTGAAGTCTGGCGAGATTTCCGAAGAGCGAGTAGAAGCATCCGTCAGACGTATTTTAACCCTGAAGGTAAAAAGAGGCGTAATCAAGGAAGAAAATCCTCTTTCAGTTGAAGACAAGATTGCGAATGCAGTGAAGGTAGTCGGTTCTGCTGAGCATAAGCAAATTGAAAAAGAAGCAGCTGAGAAATCAATCACTATGGTTAAAAATGATGCCGGACTGCCTTTGAAGCTGAAAAGCAATGAGAAGATCGTTGTTGTGGGCAATACTTTTATCAGCAGCCTGGGTGATGCGATTAAAAAGCGCCATGAAAATACAACCGTCATCTCATCTTCTTCTTATAAGCTGACAGAAGCTCAGTTGGAATTAATTAAAAACGCCAGCGCGGTGGTAGTCGGTACCTATACTTTTAATGTATCAGGCCGTTCGCCTTCCAGTGCTCAAATGGCAATGGTCAATCAGATCATTGAGTTGGCAGATACTCCAGTAATCGGTGTCGGCATCCGCAATCCATATGACATTATGGCTTACCCTGAAATCGACGCTTACCTGACCCAATACGGTTTCCGCCCAGCAAGCTTTGAAGCAGCGGCCGGAGCGCTATTTGGAGAATTTGCGCCAACAGGGAAGCTGCCTATTACGATTCCTGATTATAATGGCGGAGTCCTTTATGAATTCGGCCATGGATTAACCTACTAAAAAGTGAATAGGCAGGCATCATCAATGGGGCCTGCCTTTGGTTTTTAGTGGCAGTAAGGTACTTTGCAAAATTATAATCTTAAAATCTATTAAAAACAGGAGTGATTTAGTTGAAAAAATGGCTGGCAGCATTATTGACGACCGTCCTGATTCTCTCTTCATTGACGATTGCATTGGCGAACCATGATAGCGGACAGGGCAAGAGCCAGGACCTGAAAAAATTCAAGGTTGGTGCAGAAGCATTGCTTGAGGACCACAAGGAACTGATCGAAGGAAAGCGAGTCGGACTGATCACGAATCCTACTGGAGTAGACCAGAATCTGAACAGTGTTGTCGACCTGCTTTTCAACGATCCTGATGTCGAACTGACCGCACTTTACGGTCCGGAGCATGGCGTACGGGGAAGCGCACAGGCTGGAGCTTATGTTGAGTACTATATCGACGAAAAAACGCAGCTTCCTGTATACAGCCTTTACGGACAAACGAAAAAGCCAACACCAGAAATGCTTGAAAACATTGATGTCCTGCTGTTTGATATCCAGGATGTAGGAACAAGATTCTATACGTATATCTACACAATGGCTTATGCAATGGAAGCCGCAAAGGAAAATGATATCCCATTCATCGTGCTTGACCGTCCAAATCCTCTTGGCGGCCATAAAGTCGAGGGACCTGTCCTTGAAACTGAATATAAATCCTTTGTAGGAAACTATGAAATCCCTCTGCGCCACGGCATGACGGTTGGCGAGCTGGCGAAGCTATTTAATGAAGAATTCAATATTGGCGCAGACCTGACTGTTGTTGAGATGGTTCGCTGGAAGCGCACAATGCATTATGATGAAACGCCGCTTGAGTTTGTCATGCCTTCGCCTAACATGCCTACCCTGGATACAGAATTCGTTTATCCGGGAGCCGCAATGATTGAAGGAACGAATGTATCGGAAGGAAGGGGAACGACAAAGCCGTTTGAGCTGATCGGAGCACCATTCATCAACTCGGATGAGCTGTCGGCAAAATTGAACTCTTTGAATCTTCTGGGAGTAAAGTTCCGGGCAGCATCATTCATCCCGACATTCTCAAAGCATGCAGGCAAACTGTCACATGGAATCCAGATTCATATTACCGACCATGAATCGTTTGAGCCGATTGTAACAGGGCTTCATATTGTAAAAACAATTCACGATATGTATCCTGAAGATTTCCAATTCCGCGCTGAAGACAGCAGGGGAATTTCCTTCTTCGACCTTCTGACAGGAAACGGCTGGATCAGGGAAGAAATTGAAGCCGGAACATCTGTTGAAGACATCCAGGCTATGTGGAAAGAGGAATTGAATGAGTTCAAGCAGGTGAGGGAAAAGTACCTTCTCTACTAAATTGATAGAAAAATGGCCGCTGCGAAAGCAGTGGCCATTTTTAAGTCGTGCTGTTGCTCCAATCTGTATATAATCCACTGCCGCTGCAGCCAGGACATTCGTAAGGTGCCGCATAATAAACAAACTCATTCGCGGAAAAAGCGTAATATCCTCTGCCATGGCAGTCCGGGCATTTATTCTGGTCCTTCATATTAGAAAGGTGGTTTTCGTATCTTGCATTTCTCCATTGGTTGAGAGCATTAAATAATCCCATTCCTTTACACCTCCACTTCTATGCATAGTTTGGAGAAATAATTACTTTATTATGTATAGTTTATGGAGAAATTTGGTTTTTGACCCGATACTAGTATATAACTTGTCTGAAAAGTTGACAGTTCTGTGAACAATGCCGGGTTAAAACCCTTTGTTGGATAATATTGGACTATAATGAATCTGTACATTTAAATAGGAGGGATCCAAGATGAATAATGAATTGACGCAGTCAGTCAACAAGCAAATCGCAAACTGGACTGTACTCTACATTAAGCTTCACAACTACCATTGGTATGTGAACGGACCGGAATTTTTCACCCTGCACGCAAAATTTGAAGAGCTTTACAACGAAGCTGCCTTACATATCGATGAACTTGCAGAAAGATTGCTGGCAATGGGGGACAAGCCCGTTGCAACAATGTCCGGTGCACTTGAAATCGCATCAGTAAAAGAAGCAACAGGGAATGAAACCGCAACTGATATGGTTGCAAGCATAGTAGAAGACTATTCAACAATGATTAAAGAATTAAAGCAGGGAATGGAGCTGGCTGAGGAAGTCAAAGATGAAACAACAAGCGACCTGCTGCTGTCCATTCACTCAGGTTTGGAAAAGCATGTGTGGATGCTGAACTCGTTCCTGGGGAGATAATAAATGACGAATGCAAGACGTATGCAATCACATACGTCTTTTTTTATCGTTTTTACGATAGACATTTCAAGCAAGAAGCTGGAGCAAAATGTCTAATAACAGGGGTTTAATGGACATTTCAAGCAAGAAGCTGGAGCAAAATGTCTAATAACAGGAGTTTAATGGATATTTCAAGCAAGATGCCGGAGTGAAATGTCCAATAACAGAGGTTTAATGGACATTTCAAGCAAGATGCCGGAGTGAAATGTCCAATAACAGAGGTTTAATGGACATTTCAAGCAAAAGGCAGCAGCGGAGTGTCTAATAAAAGTTTCCTTATTGAGTCGTGTTTTAGGTTTTATAAAAAAATATATAATCCAAGACACAAAAAGCACCCATCCTTGGGTGCTTTTATGATGAAGATTCCTATTTAAAATCTATTATTTAAACTTCCAGCCAGCTCTGTGACCATTTTTCTATTTCCTTCATAAGAGGTTCCAGTGCCTTGCCTTTTTCGGTCAGAGAATATTCGATCCGGACTGGAGTTTCAGGATGAACTTCACGTCGCACAATCCCTTCGTTTTCCAAATCCTTCAAGCGCTCTGAAAGCACTCTTCCACTTACTCCTACAGAGGATTCAATCGTACAAAAACGCTGTGGTCCAGCAAGCAGCTGATATATGATCATTCCAGTCCAACGCTGGCTTAGGATTGTCATGGCTTTTTCAAATCTGGGACAAATCGACTTATCCATATCAATCACTCCTTACTAACATTATAAACATATCAAATGAAAAATAAATTACTTTTTATAAAAAAGATACTTGACGTAATTAATTTACAGTTATATAGTTACTTACATAAAGTAACCAGATGAATTATTGAAATGGCAGTATATGAGCACACCTTGATTTGGCCATCCTGACTAATATCCAACTTAATATGGAATTCTCAATCAAAAAGGAGGAAGTAAATATGAGTTTTCATCAACCACCCGTTACTTTTGTAGGCCAAGTAAATATAAAGGTGCAAAGTTTGGAACGCTCCCTTGCCTTTTATGAAAAAGTAATTGGTTTTAAGGTATACGAAAAAACAGATAAATCCGCTCAGTTAACTGCCGATGGAGAAACCGTGCTATTAAGCATTGAGCAGCCATCTGATGTAATCCCGAAGAAGGGAAGAACTACTGGATTGTATCATTTCGCCCTTTTGCTGCCTCACCGTACTGACCTGGCAAAAATACTGAAGCACTTCCTGCAGACTGGATATCCATTGCAGGGGGCGTCTGACCATCTTGTAAGTGAAGCACTGTATTTAGCAGATCCGGATGGAAATGGAATTGAAATCTATACAGACCGGTCAGCGTCAAAATGGGAATGGAATGAGAGTCAAGTGGTGATGGCCACTGAAGCATTGGATGCCGAAAACCTTCTTGCAGAGGGAATAGAAGGTACATGGAATGGTCTTCCTGAAGGGACAGTTATGGGGCATATCCATTTACACGTTGCTGAACTAGATAAAACTGAGGAGTTTTATACAAAGGGACTTGGTTTTGACGTGGTAAGCCGATACGGTCCACAGGCTCTCTTTATTTCAACAGGAAAGTACCATCACCATATTGGGCTGAACACATGGAATGGAGTAGGTGCTCCTACACCGCCTGCTAACAGCGTGGGGCTTGAATCTTATGCGCTAGTTTTGCCGGATGAAGCGAGTTTGAAAGATACAGTTGCCTCGCTAAAAGAAATAGGCGCATCTATTGCAGAAGAAAATGGCGTGCTATAACAGTTGATCCTTCGGGAAATAAAATCAGGCTGGAAACTGCTAAGTAAATTGAAAGAATAGAAGGTGAAAATAATGGGTTTATTAAACAAACTTTTTGGTAGTAAAAAGAAGGAGGAAACAAAAATGCCAACTGAAAAAATAAATATCGGAATTATTTTAGGCAGCACAAGACAAGGCCGTGTAAGCCCTCAAGTTGGCGAATGGGTGAAGGGGATTGCTGACCAACGTGGAAATGCAGATTATGAGATCGTGGATATTGCTGATTTTGAATTGCCTTTCCTGGGTACAACTGACGGTACTGAGCCAGGGATTGCTGCCTGGAATGAAAAGCTTGCAAGCCTTGATGGTTTCGTATTTATCGTCCAGGAGTATAATCACAGTATTACAGGTGCCTTGAAAAATGCGCTTGATTTTGCACGCGAAGCATGGAATAACAAAGCTGCCGGAATCATAAGTTATGGTTCAACAGGCGGAGCAAGAGCTGCTGAGCACTTAAGAGGAATCTGTGGTGAATTGAAAATTGCCGACGTCCGTACACATCCAACATTATCCCTATTTACAGACTTTGAGAACGGTACGGAATTCAAGCCACAAGCCCTACACCTTGATAATGTCAATGCGATGCTTGATGAGGTTGAAGCATGGAGCGGCGCATTGAGAACTTTAAGATAAAAAGACGAGCATTTCTTTTGACCTTTTATTAAAAACGGATTAATATCTCGAAGTAAGCTATTTTAAATTCGAGATATATTTTTCTTGAAATAGTTTTACAATCAAGAAAGAAAAGGTGGAATAACATCATGGCTAAAGTTTTATACATCACAGCACACCCGTTGACAGAAGAACAATCCTTCAGTTTGGCAGCAGGAAAAGCGTTCATAGATACGTACAAACAGCAGAACCAGAATGATGAAGTCATTCATCTGGACCTTTTTTAAGGAAAACATTCCTCACATTGATGCCGACGTATTAGGCGGCTGGGGCAAGCTGCAAAAAGGAACTGAGTTCACTGAGCTTACAGCAGACGAACAATCAAAAGTAGGCCGTCTTGCTGAACTGGTTGACCAGTTCACCGCAGCAGACAAATTTGTTTTCGTGACACCGCTTTGGAACTTCTCATTCCCGCCAGTCATGAAAGCATATCTGGACGCAGTAGCTGTAGCAGGCAAAACATTCAGATATACACAAGAAGGCCCTGTCGGTTTGATGACAGACAAAAAAGCCCTTCATATCCAGGCCCGTGGCGGTTACTACTCAGAAGGACCAGCAGCGAACATGGAAATGGGAAATCGCTATATCGAAACAATCATGAACTTCTTCGGTGTGCCTTCAATGGAATGCCTATACCTGGAAGGCCACAATGCAAACCCAGAAAAAGCACAGGAAATCAAAGAAAACGGAATTGCGCGTGCAAAGGATTTGGCGCACACATTTTAATGAATAATAGACGGAAGCAGGCTGGATTACCGGTCTGCTTATTTTGTTTAGAGGCGTCTAACGGACACTTATTTGGAATCTCCAACTGGGTTTGTCCGATAGAGATCTTCTAACGGACACATTTTTAGGAGATCGCCGTTAGTTTGTCCGATAAACCATTCCATCAGCTTATATATGAATAAAATAACGGATGCCTAATTTAGGGCATCCGTTTTTTGTAATATTAAACTTCATGTGGAACTTGCAGGCCCAATCCTTGAGCAATGCGTGTTCCGTATTCTGGATCTGCTTTGTAGAAGTGGCCGATCTGGCGTAGTTTGATATCGTCGCGCTGAACTGGCTTCATGGCAGCGACAATATTAGCGACAAGGCGTTCGCGTTCTTCCTCGCTCATCAGTCGGTACAGGTCACCAGCCTGGGTGTAATGGTCGTTATGGTCATATCCAACGTTTTCGGCAACGCCGCTGACAGGGAAGGCTGCCTGCTTGTGTTCGTTCAATTCAGAAGGTCCTCCGAAACTATTAGGCTCGTAGTTTACTGATTTGCCGCCATTGCCATCAAAGCGCATCTGGCCGTCACGCTGGTAGGAGTTCACTTCTGATTTAGCCCTGTTGATCGGCAGGTGATTATGGTTTGCGCCAACACGGTAGCGGTGTGCATCAGCATATGCAAACAAGCGGCCCTGCAGCATTTTGTCCGGAGATACATCGACACCAGGGACAAGGTTTCCAGGAGAGAATGTAGCCTGCTCAACTTCCGCGAAATAATTTTCCGGATTGCGATCCAATACCATGCGGCCGACTTCAATCAATGGATAGTCCTTCTGCGACCATACCTTTGTGACATCGAATGGATCGAAACGATATGTGTTCGCATCCTCAAGTGGCATGATCTGCACATATAGTTTCCATGCAGGAAAGTCCCCAGCTTCTATCGCATTGAACAAATCTTCTGTATGATAGTCAGGATTTTCACCTGCAATTTTAGCGGCTACATCTGCTGCAAGATTTTTCACGCCTTGTTCTGTCTTGAAGTGGTACTTGATCCAGACGCCATCACCCTCGGCATTTGTCCACTTGAAGGTATGGCTGCCAAAACCGTGCATATGTCGGAATGTAGCAGGGATACCCCGGTCAGACATCAGAATCGTTACCTGGTGCAATGATTCTGGTGAAAGGGACCAGAAATCCCAAATAGCATTTGGATCCTTCAAGTGTGTTTGTGGGTTTCTCTTTTGTGTATGGATAAAATCAGGGAACTTGATCGCGTCGCGGATAAAAAATACCGGAGTATTGTTCCCGACGATATCATAGTTTCCTTCCTCTGTATAAAACTTCACTGCGAAGCCGCGTGGGTCACGGACGGTATCCGCTGATCCAAGTTCTCCTGCTACTGTTGAGAAGCGGATGAATAGAGGAGTCTTCTTGCCAACCTCTGATAGGAAAGCAGCTTTTGTATATTTTGACACATCATTTGTTACTTCAAAATAGCCATGTGCTCCGGCACCTTTTGCGTGCACAACGCGCTCAGGCACACGCTCACGATTAAAGTGTGCCAATTTTCCAGCAAGTGTACGTCTTGTAGTAGAGTAGGACCTCTTTGTCCCGCAGTCATGGAGTTCTGGTTGTCCCCAACCGGCGCACCCCAGCTTGTAGTAAGATGGTTATTTTGATTATTGCTCATCATGATCCCGCCTTTTATAGTGAATTTGGTTTATACCTAAATGATAACACCTTTCAATTAAAAATCAATACTTAATTATAATTATTTTATATTAGAAATTAATACAATGTGATAAACTTCTTATTTTTAGCTTGGTCGATATATTCAGAGATGTGGTCGATATATCTTCAAATGTGATAGATATAATCAAAAATTCGCTGATATATTGCAAAATTTGGTCGATATAATTTGTTTTTCGCCAATAAAATTAAAATCGTCCCGCTTACGATGTAGTTTCCAGTGATGATCCTGCGAGATGAGAGCGGATTGGTTTTATTTTTAAAAAATATAGCAATTTACCAGGTTACAAACTTGTAACACTATGTAAAATTTGAACCGTTAACTGACAAGTCTGGTTATTGAAGGAAGACGGGAAGTAGTGGAATTAATTTCTAGGTTTAAAAACAATCGAACGTTTTCAATGGATGGCCGCCCTTTCTCCTATATGGCACTTATTGGACAATGAATAACTACGTTACAACTGCTAGCCTTATTAGTAGAGAAAGAGAGCAACACTACTGGGAGGTATGGAAAATGAAAAAAACATTGGCAGCACTGACAGCAGCGGTATCCTTATCTATGTTTTCAATGGGAGCAGCTGCTGAAGCGGCAACTTACCAGGTGAAAACAGGAGATACAATGTGGGGAATCGCCAGCAAGTATGGTGTGCAACTGACAGAATTAAAGAAAGCGAACAATAGGACTAGCAATCTACTATATCCAGGACAAAAGTTGACCATCCCGGCTTCAGCCGTATCTGCAGCAGATCAGGACTTGCTTGCAAGGCTGGTTCACGCTGAAGCAAAAGGCGAGCCATATGCGGGGAAAGTAGCAGTAGCGACTGTTGTCTTGAATAGAGTAGCAAGCCCTGATTTCCCTAATACATTAAAGGGAGTTGTCTATGAAAAGGCAAACGGCTACTATGCTTTCACTCCTGTAAAAAATGGCGCGATCAATAAGCCGGCAGATGCAGAAGCAAAGAAAGCTGTAAAAGAAGCTCTAGCATTCAGAGGGCAAGGAAGCGGCTCATTGTTCTTCTTCAACCCGAAGACTGCAGTGAGCAAGTGGGTATCTCAAGAGAAGTAACAGTAACAATTGGAAACCATAGATTCGCAAAGTAACATTAACAAATGGTAACTAAAGTTTCATGTACTAAACCGGAAAAAGCCGTGCAGATTCTCAATCTGTACGGCTTTTTCTCAATTGGTTATGCGGAAAAAATTTGCTTGACACTTAGAGTAAAATAGCTTGTTAAATATTCAAATAAAACATACTATTTAATTGCAATACATAATGAATGGAGGAATATTTTTTGATAGTTAAATCACGTGTTGAATCCCTGGAACTGCAAATTCTGAGGATACTGAATGCCCGAATGAACTTGTCTCCGAAAGAATACAGTAACTATCTCTACCTGGAAAAGGGTTATGAAGGAGAAGTGATTTTTGATCGCACGATGGAGGAGGTTGAAAAAGGCTTCTTGGTTATGAATGATCTGCTCCTTGAACATGGAAATACTAAATTTCAAATCGATTCCCTATTCATCTCCAAGATCCTCCATTTGTTTGAAGTGAAGTATTTTGAAGGCGATTATTTTATCGAAGGGGATAGGTGGTACACAAATAATGGAGTGGAAATCAAGAATCCTTTACAACAAATGGAAAGAGCAGAGTCTCTTCTGCGAAGGTTGGTACGAGACCTTGGATTCAACATTAATATCGAATCAACTCTAGTCTTCGTGAACCCGAACTTTTACCTCTATCAAGCTCCGCGTAATTTACCAATTATCTTTCCTAACCAGATTCCAAGACTTCTTCATAACCTGCAAAAACAAATTGCCCCAATAAAAAATACTCATACAAATTTATCAGATAGGCTGCTTTCCCTGCATTCCCATGATTCACCGTATAAGAGGCTCCCTGAATATAATTTCGAGAAATTGAAGAAGGGAATAGCCTGTTCTCATTGTCATACATTGAATACTATCGTTAACAGAAAAACATTAATATGCAATAGTTGCGGGAAACGGGAAAATATTCATGAAGCCGTATTGAGAAGTGTTAGGGATATCCTATTACTTTTTCCGGAAGAAGCATTAACAGTCAATATGGTGCATGAATGGTGCAATTCTATCAAAACGAAAAAGCCTATTAGAAACACACTTATAGAAAACTTCACATTGATCGGCTCTGGCCGTTCTACTCACTATATACCTAAAAATGAATAGTAAAGAATCATGCTAATAGGGTATGTACCGTTTCAAGCGGAATCGTATCCTTATGAAGCCCAATCCAGCAACATAAGGGTACCGTTCAAGCGGAATCGTACCCTTATGAAGTCCAATCCAGCAACATAAGGGTACCGTTCAAGCCCAATCGTATCCTTATGAGGTAAAATCCATCCACATAAGGGTACGGTTCAAGCCTAATCGTATCCTTATGAAACC
>NZ_BAUW01000058.1 GCF_000517385.1 Mesobacillus boroniphilus JCM 21738
GGAAGCATGGGGACGTACCTTTTGCTCCTTTCGTGTTACGAAAATTTCGGGGGTTTTTGATATCGAAATAGTAGTTTGCTGACGGACAGGTTGTCCGGGTATTGATGGTTTTCTTTGTCCTGAACTGTGTAACCACATTAGTATTATCAAATGCATTTTCTAAAAACCAGGTCGGAATGGGTCTGACATTATTTTTGGGTATTGGTTATGTGGGTAGAACTTCTAAATCCCTTGTACTATAGCTTTTGTTTTCATTTATTGTGGTGAATTGAGTTTTGTTTAAGTTGAATTGGCGGAGATTGATTTCTGGCTTTAGATGGATATAACGTAAACGTAAAATAATCCCCATCTATAATACAGGTGGGGATTATTTTACGTTTACATTTAGAGACGGCCGAATTCTCGGTGGTATCTTCTGAACCTGTTCTTTTAAATGTTGACATAGAGGATGGAGAGTTTGGGCCACAGTTAAAAGTATATCCAGGTGCGATAGGACATGAGCAGGTTATAGTTAATGCAACCGATTCGCAGAGAAATTCAATAGATATTGTGTTCAATTTTTCTGTAACACCAAGTAGTGCTGTTCTTTCGAATGTATTCAGTGACGTAGATTCTAGTCAAAGTTTGACCGCTAACGATACAATCGATTTAACCATTGATAATGATCAAAGCCATATGGGAGTAACCGGGACAGTGGAAGTAAGTGTATCAAACTTTGAAAACTCAAATTCTGTAGAAATATATGATGCAGTAGGTAACCTGCTATACGCATTTATTACTGCAGAAGAAATTTCCGAAGGCAATCTCATAACCACCGGGGTACTTGATATATCTGATGAAGACCCTGCAAAACTAGTATTAACGTTTAATTAATTAAAAATGGAGATGCCTCTCGTAGGCATCTCCATTTTGTTATTCACTAATTAAATAATCAACAACAAAGTTTTCCCAAATCTTATGTCCTTCCTCATTAGGTTGGCTTTGGTCGTCCGTTAAGTAGTCATTGATTTCAGCTGTCATTGGATCTGGCCAGGCTTCCCAGTGGTCGAGGTAAGCAATGTCATTTTCAGTTGCAAAGTCCTTCAAGGCATCTACCTGAACGGGATAGAAAGTTGCCTTATAGATTGGGTGTGGTGGTGTCAGGATAAAGACTGTTTCTTCGTTTGTTGCTTTAGTCTCATCAATCACGGCTTGCAGGTGCTCTATGGAGTCTTCTATTTTAACGACCCCATTGTCTTTTAGTGTGAATGGTTCAAAGATGACCATATCTGCATTCTTTTCTCCAATGACTGAAGAACTTCCTGTTGCGAACTCCAAGGAATTCTGATCAAAAATTGCAAGTTCAACATCCAGGTGATCTTCTCCGTAAGTTTCAAGGAGTTTCTTCTTTGCATCTGCTGCCCAACCAGACTGTTCATCACCTAGTGCCTCAGAACCGACGATTAGGATCTTGATTGGACGTTCTTCCTCAAGTGCCTTCTCAAAGACAGTAACCGCGTCTTCAGGCCAATTCTTTGTATATGCTAATACGTCATGGTTAGGTTCATCGTTGACCTTTTCCTCATTCTTCTTAGCAGTTTCAGTTTTGCTCTCTATTAAGTGACCTGAAACAGAAGTTTTTGAGTTCCAATGAAAGTTCCCCCAAATCAATATGAACATACACGCAAAGGCCAATATAGCAGTAAAAAGTGATTTCATAGTATACCCCCAAATAGTTAAAATGACCTACTATACATTATAAGAAACGTTTAAAATATTTCCAATTACAATATTTAACTTTCATTCTAGTATAAGAAACTGTTAAAATATTTCAGGTAGACCCGAACAATTACATGTTCATTAAAATTATGACAAAAATTGACAAAGAATACAATGTTTTATGATATTATTTAATGGTAAAATTTTTTTACCTAATGGAGGAGCATATGGAAGAAACGATTAGTTTAAAAGAATTGCTGCAAACATTAAAAAAGAGACTTAACCTTATAGCAGTCATTACGCTTCTGGCAGTAATGGTAAGTGGTATCATTAGCTTCTTTTTATTAACCCCTATCTACCAGGCGTCGACACAGTTGCTAGTCAATCAATCGAAGAATGAGCAAAGCATGTATAGTGTTGGAGAAGTCCAAACTAACCTTCAATTAATCAATACTTATAATGTCATCATCAAGAGCCCGGCCATCCTTGATTTGGTTATTGATGAATTAAACCTGGACATGACAACAGCTGAACTGAATGGAAAGATTTCTGTTCAAAGTGAGCAGAACTCTCAGGTAGTGAATATTTCGATACAAGATGCTGATGCAAACCGGGCTGCGGAAATTGCCAATAAGATTGCAGAGGTTTTCACAAGAGAAATCACCAACATCATGAAAGTCGACAATGTCAGCATCCTTGCAAAAGCGGTGGTTTTAGACAATCAGTCCCCAATAAAACCACAACCACTGCTTAATATTGCGATCGCAATGGTAGTAGGATTAATGGCCGCTGTAGGTCTTGCCTTCTTACTAGAGTATCTGGATAATACGATCAAAAATGAGCAGGATATCGAAAAGACGCTCGGCTTGCCTTTGCTTGGCGTAATCGCCCAAATTGACGATTCTCATTTGCAAAATAAAGTAAGCAGCCGAAATGAGCGAAAAGCTAGAGTAAGAGGTGAGTCTATTGGTTCTTAGAAAAGTAAATAAAAAGATGGCAATGGATAGTCGCCGAAAGCTTGTCTCTGCCCTGGATCCAAAATCACCGATTACCGAGCAGTACAGGACAATCAGGACAAATATCCAGTTTGCCTCTATTGATAAAGAATTGAATACAATCATGGTAACCTCTGCAGGACCTGGTGATGGAAAATCCACCACTGCGGCCAATCTGTCAGTTACATTCGCCCAGCAAGGCAAAAGGTACTGTTAGTTGATGCAGACTTGAGAAAGCCGACCGTGCATTATACATTCAATCTGACAAACACGTTCGGTTTGACTAGTGTATTGACGAAGCAGCAATCATTGGAAGAATCATTTGTGGAGTCGAGTATTTCGGACCTTTCGATTCTGCCAAGTGGACCAGTACCACCCAATCCTGCAGAACTATTAAGCTCTGTGTCCATGGACACATTCTTGAAACAGGCGATGGAATTGTTTGACCATGTGGTTTTCGATACCCCTCCCGTATTGGCTGTTGCAGATGCCCAAATTCTCGCAAATAAGTGTGATGGAGTCATTTTGGTAGTTTCAAGCGGCAAGACTGAAATCGAGGAAGCAGCAAAGGCAAAAGAAATTTGATTTCATCAAAAGGAAAGCTTCTTGGAGCTGTTCTAAACAATAAAAAATTAACTGATTCAGATTACTATTATTATTACGCAAAAAAATAGTATAGTCGACAAAAACCGACAATATACACCCTTTACCGTATATTTTGTCGGTGGTAATATGATAAAAGACCTATTAATATACCATTATATTGGAAGGGAGTGTTGGTGATGATAGATATTCATTCTCATATATTATCAGGAATTGATGATGGAGCAAGAACCCTGGAGGACTCTGTAGCACTAGCAAAAGCAGCAGTCCAAGAAGGAATTGATATAATCATCGCGACACCCCACCATAAAAATGGTCGATATGATAATCCGAAAGAGACCGTTAAGGATAAAACGGAGATATTAAACCTTCTGTTACAAGAAGAAGGGATTCCATTGGAAGTATTGCCGGGCCAGGAGCCGGCAATCCACGGGGAAATCATCGAAGGATTGGATAATGGGGAAATCCAGACGCTCAATGGAACACAATATTTATTCATCGAACTTCCATCAGGCCATGTGCGAGATATACAGAAAAGCTGTTATTCGATATCCAGCTTAAAGGATTGATTCCGATCATCGTCCACCCGGAACGTAATCAGGAGATTGTCGAGAAACCGGATCTTTTATATCAATTCATAAAAAAAGGAGCTCTTGCTCAACTGACAGCTTCCAGCATCAGCGGGAAGTTCGGCAAGAAGGTAAAGAGCTTTTCAGAACAGCTGATTGAAGCAAACCTGATTCATTTTATTGCCTCAGACGCTCACAATCTCACAAACCGTGCTTTTCATATGGTGAGTGCGTTTGAACATATTGAGGCCCGCTATGGAATGGGTACGGTTTACCTATTGAAGGAGAACGCAGAGTTACTCGTTGAAGGACAGAACGTATACAGAGAAGTCCCGCAACATGTCAAAAAGAAAAAATTCCTTGGAATTTTCTAAGTCGAGGTAATTGGATTAGATAATCCAGAGCTAAAATATCTATATGTCAGTTATACTGACCGGCGATGCCTCCTACCCGTTACCCATGGAGGCACTCGATCATGCTGTGGGATGCTGGAAAAGCAGGCCTTAGACACGTAAGTTGTCGATAGCATGGTGTGAGGGCGGGTTAGATGCCCATTAATTTTTTATTAAATAAATATACCTTATAAATATCTAATGAAAATACATGTCAAGACATGTGTGTTTCCATTAGATATTTATTTTGTGGCTAAAAAGTTATATGAAAATAGCAATTGAATTAAATAGGGGGATATGGATGAGCTACCACAAGCGTTTATTATTACTAGCCGGATTGGATTCCTTGATTGTATTTGCAGCAATATACATAAGTTATATTCCACTGCATCCATCTTTGGAAATTCTGGTTTACGAAAATGTTCTTATCAGTGCACTGGTCCTCTTATTCTGCCATCATGTGTTTGCATCGGTGTTCCTGCTTTACAACAAAGCATGGGAATATGCCAGTGTCGGTGAGCTGATCGGAATAACAAAGTCAGTCACTCTTTCGATACTGATGCTGACTTTGTTCCAGTACATCATGGACTATCACGTATATGGACGCGTGCTGTTCAGCACATGGACATTGCTGATCCTGATGATCGGCGGCAGCCGCTTCTGGTGGCGGATTACAAGGGACCGGTTCCTGAAGCCGGATAAAAACATGACACAGGTACTGATAGTCGGTGCTGGACAAGCAGGCACACTGGTAGCTAGACAATTGAAGAACAACCGCGAATTAGGATTAATGCCGGCAGCTTTCATCGATGATGATCCGAAAAAGTACAAGCTGCATATCCTTGGTATCCCGGTAGCAGGTACAAGCAAGGATATCTCAGCAGCCGTTGAAAAATACAATATTGATAAAATCGTCATTGCGATTCCTTCGTTGAAAAAGGAAGAGTTGACAAGAATCTTTGAAGAATGTACAAAGACAAAAATCAAGCCGCAGATCATGCCAAAGATAGAAGACGTCATGATCGGGAAAGTAGCCGTCAACAACTTCCGCGATGTAGAAGTTGAGGACTTGCTCGGACGAGATCCGATCAAGCTGGATATTGAGGGGATATCTGAGTATGTTTCTGGTAAAACAGTGCTGGTAACAGGTGCAGGCGGCTCGATTGGTTCCGAGATATGCCGGCAGATATGCAAGTTTGAACCGGAAAAACTGGTGCTTGTTGGGCATGGAGAGAACAGCATTTACTTGATTGATATGGAATTGAATAACCAATATGGACAACAGATTGAGATCGTTCCAGTGATTGGGGATGTGCAAGACCGGGAGAGAATGTTTGAGGTTATGGAAGTGCATGCGCCGAATGTGGTTTATCATGCGGCGGCTCATAAGCATGTGCCGTTGATGGAGTACAATCCGAGGGAAGCTGTTAAGAATAATGTGTTTGGGACTAAGAATGTGGCAGAGGCGGCGGACACATTTGGTGTTGGGACTTTTGTGCTTGTTTCTACTGATAAGGCTGTTAACCCTACCAATGTTATGGGGTCGACGAAGCGGATTGCGGAGATGATTATTCAGAAGCTCGATCAGGAGAGTAAGACAAAGTTTGTTGCAGTAAGGTTTGGAAATGTGCTTGGGAGTCGAGGGAGTGTTATCCCTCTCTTTAAAAAGCAGATTCAGGCTGGCGGGCCGGTTACGGTTACACATCCGGATATGACAAGGTATTTTATGACGATACCGGAGGCTTCAAGGTTGGTTATCCAAGCTGGTTCATTAGCACGCGGGGGAGAAATCTTTGTGCTGGATATGGGCGAGCCCGTTAAAATCGTCGATCTGGCTAAAAATCTTATAACACTTTCGGGTTATTCTACTGATGAGATTCCTATTCTTTTTTCTGGGCTGCGGCCTGGGGAGAAGATGTTTGAGGAGTTGCTGAATGAGAAGGAGATTCATCCTGAGCCGATTTATCCGAAGATTTTTATTGGGAAGGCTGTTTTGGAGCAGGAGGAGGAGGTTGAGTATCTTCTTCGTCAGTTTGAGAGTTTTAATGCTAGTCAGCTTAAGGAGTATGTGATAAACCTGGCAAATCGCAAAAAGAACAGAGTGTTTTTGGTGGCGAAGTGATAAAGAATCATCGATGCTGATTTGGGACACTGTATGTTGAAGTAGGGGATTGATGCGCATCTTACGATGCTGATTTAGTGACATATATAGAAGGAATTTGGTTTTGATTTGGAGGAAGGATCCGGATTTTATATCAAAGCCTTCTATTTTAATAGTGGATTACTTTTATTTGGAGCTGAGTTTTTAATAGCAAAACCTCCGGTTTTGAGACTCCAATGTTAAAGAAAGGGGAGTTTTAGTTGAAGAAGGTGCGGAAGGCGATTATTCCTGCTGCTGGATTAGGTACAAGATTTTTGCCTGCTACTAAGGCGATGCCAAAGGAAATGCTGCCGATTGTTGATAAGCCGACTATCCAATACATAGTTGAAGAGGCGATTGCTTCTGGTATTGAGGACATTATTATTGTTACTGGTAAGGGGAAGCGTGCAATTGAGGACCATTTTGATTTTGCTCATGAGCTTGAGCAGAATCTTTTGGAAAAAGGTAAGTTGGATATTCTTGAGAAGGTACGGTATTCAACCAATCTCGCAGACATTCATTATATCCGTCAAAAAGAACCTAAAGGTCTAGGACATGCAGTATGGTGTGCAAGAAACTTCATTGGCGATGAGCATTTGCAGTGCTGCTTGGTGATGATATTGTTCAGAGTGAGACTCCTTGTCTTCGCCAGTTGATTGACCAGTATGAGCAAATACATTCTTCAGTGATCGGTGTGCAAACGGTGCCGGATGAGGAGACTCATCGTTATGGTATTGTTGAGTCTTCGGTTCAAAGTGATAGAAGGTATCAGGTCGAGAATTTAGTTGAGAAACCTGCGCCGGGAACGGCTCCTTCTAATCTTGCGATAATGGGTAGATATATTCTTACTCCTGAGATTTTTATGTTTTTGGATCAGATGGAAACTGGTGCTGGTGGGGAGATTCAGCTGACGGATGCGATTCAGAAGTTGAATCAGATACAGCGTGTGTTCGCTTACGATTTTGAGGGGAAGCGGTATGATGTTGGGGAGAAGATTGGATTTGTGAAGACGACTGTGGAGTTTGCGCTGCAGAATGATGAGCTTCGAGCAGACCTATTAGCTTATCTAGATGAGGTTATGGCGAAAGAAAAAAGTTAAATAATTATTGAGTACTCGGGTTCATCTTTGAGTATGTATTGAATCCGGGGTGTTTTTATTGAGGTTTGGACTCCTGAGAATTTGCTTGCTAAAGATAAAGTAAAATTCGGTGAAGGATTGTTTTTATGAGGGATTCAAGAGGCTTTACGTTGGTGGAATTACTTGCGGTTATAGTTATTATGGGTATATTGGCTGCGATTGCTGTTCCTGTTTATGGTCATTTTATGGAGGAGTATAAAGAGGATTTGTGTGAGGTTAATCGGGTGGGGATGGCTAGGCTTTACCAGGAGTTTTTAATAGTTGAGCAAATTGATCATAGTTCTGCTGTTTTTGTTGAGTTCTCTCATTCAAGAATGGATGGAGAGGTTTGTCCGGTTGGCGGGGAGCTTAACTTTGTGGATGGGACTGTTGAGTGTAGTGTGCATGGGGATAATGATAGTGAGGATGAAGAGGAAGAAAATAAAGATAGTGAGGTTCCTTTTCTCTGAGGTTGCGTTGGTATTCTGGCTCAGTTTGCTGAATGAATGGGGGCTGAGCTAGAGATGTTCACCAGGCCTTCGGCCTTATTTGAGGTAGTGAGGGGTTGAATTATGAGGGGGAACTGACTATCATTGTTAGATTGGACGTTAGAAACCTTGCGGGATAAGGGTTTGAGGCGTTTTTAGTGAGATTTATAGATTGATTGAATGGTATATATAATAGGAAGAAACGCGGTTAAGGGTGATTAGTTCAAAAATATCTATTTCGTATTTGCTTGGTAGATTGAATAGATATTACGAGGTGAGTATTAGATATAGATAAACACAATATGTAGTAGTTGATTTTGCAGAAAAGTATAAAACGGACACAATATATTGATTTCATCCCTTTTGCATAATCATGTGAACCCCAATATGAAATAGATGAAAATTAAAATGTGTGTGAAAAACGTTGATTTGACAAGGTTTTAGGGGGGGTGCATTTTGCGTAAAAGTGTATATGGTATACGAGGTGAGTATTAGATATAGATAAACACAATATGTAGTAGTTGATTTTGCGGAAAAGTATAAAACGGACACAATATATTGATTTCATCCCTTTTGCATAATCATGTGAACCCCAATATGAAATAGATGAAAATTAAAATGTGTGTGAAAAACGTTGATTTGACAAGGTTTTTAGGGGGGGTGCATTTTGCGTAAAAGTGTATATGGTATACGAGGTGGCTATAAAATATAGATTGATTTAGTAGGTTAGTAGTTGGTTGGAAAGAAAGATTCATAGATTCCAATTAAGTCCTAGCAAACTAAATACAACTCAAATGCTTTAAATATAAAATTTAAATAAAGCGAGGAAAATAAAATGATTGATACTGAATTAAGAAATATCCCTTTTTCTCCACCAGATGTAACAGATGCGGAGATTGAAGAAGTTATAAAGGCAATGAAATCCGGTTGGATCACAACTGGACCTAGAACTAAAGAGTTTGAAAAAAGAATTGCAGAATATGTAGGTGTAAATAGAGCTGTTTGTTTAAATTCCGCAACAGCAGCAATGGAACTTACCCTTCGTATTTTAGGGATTGGACCTGGGGATGAAGTTATTACTTCGGCTTATACCTATACAGCCTCTGCCTCAATTATAGATCATGTTGGGGCTAAAATTGTATTAGTAGACACTGCTCCAGATTCTTATGAAATGGATTACTCTCAATTGGCTGATGCTATAACTGAAAAGACAAAAGCGATTATTCCAGTTGATATTGCTGGGAAAATGTGCAATTACGATACAATATATGAAATAGTTGAAGGTAAGAAAAATCTATTTAAGCCGAATAATGAACTTCAAGGATTATTTAATAGGGTAATTGTTATGACTGATGCTGCCCATGCCTTTGGGGCTAATAGAAATGGAATGAAATGTGGTCAAGTAGCAGATTTCACTTGCTTTTCTTTCCATGCAGTAAAAAATCTGACAACGGCTGAAGGTGGAGCTGTTGTATGGCGTGGTAATTGGGGTTTGGACGATGAGTGGCTCTATAAACAATTTATGCTATATAGTCTGCATGGCCAGTCCAAAGATGCACTGGCGAAAACTCAAAAAGGTGCATGGGAATATGATATTATTTACCCTGCCTATAAGTGTAATATGACTGATATAATGGCTGGGTTTGGTTTAATCCAATTAAATAGATATGAATTTTTATTGAACAGACGTAAAGAGATTATTGAAATGTACGATAGAGCACTTTTACCATTAGGTTTTCAAAGCTTGCAGCACTATGGTGAAGATTTTACTTCTTCAGGTCATCTATATCTAATGAGAATACCTGAAATCAGTGAAGAAAAGAGAAATGAAATTATTATTAAAATGGCTGAAGCTGGTGTGGCATGCAATGTCCACTATAAGCCATTACCTATGTTTACGGCTTATAAGAATTTAGGGTTTGATATTCATGATTTTCCCAATGCTTATAAGCAATATGTAAATGAGGTTACACTTCCACTTCATACTTTATTGAGTGATGAGGATGTAGAGTATGTGATAGAAAGTTTGAAAAGGATAATGAAAGAAGTCTAAGGTGGGGAACTAAATGTATAAGAATTTCTTTAAAAGAATATTTGATTTAATACTTGCTCTAATAGCCCTACCGTTCTGGTTTATTATCCTAATTATTATAGGGCCAATTATTTATTTTCAAGATAAAGGGTCAATTTTTTATAACGCTCCTCGGCTTGGTAAGGATGGAAAAGTATTTAAAATGTATAAATTCCGTTCGATGAAAATGAATGCTCCTGACCTAAGAAATAATGATGGATCAACCTTTAATGCAGAAGATGACCCTAGACTAACCAAGATTGGAAAGTTTATACGTAAAACAAGCTTGATGAAACACCACAGCTATTAAATATTATAAAGGGTGATATGAGTATTATTGGTCCTAGACCTGACTTACCAGAACATCTTGAATTATATGAGGGTAACGAGGAAAGAAAGCTTGAAATTAGACCGGGTGTTACAGGATATAATCAAGCATACTTTAGAAACACTGTACCTTGGAAAGAAAGAATCCAAAATGATATTTACTATATCAATCATCTTTCTTGGTGGCTTGATATTAAGATATTTTTCAAAACAGCTATATCAGTTTTAAAACGTGAAGATGTTTTTGTTACCGAAAAGAATACTAATTCAAACAAAAATACAGGCGTAGGAATGTAGAGGGGGGGGCTTATGAAAAACATAGAAAATGTAGTGACCTTTAATGAATTGAATTGGGATACAGACTTTTTTGGTGTTACTAGTGCTAAAGCTACTCTGCATAAACCTCTTTCATTAAATGAATGGCTTGAATTAAATACTAGGTTTAAAGATTATCAGTTTATATCCATTATGAATATGAACTCTGAACCTATTAATGCACAGTTAATTGGGAAAGGCACCACAGCGTTTTTGGTAGATGTGAATATACAATTTGAGAAAAAACTAATAGGTTTAGATGAAAAACCAGAGAATGTAACAATACACCAAGCATTAGAAAAGAATGATCAAGTCATTGAAATAGCAGATTTCCAGTTCTCAAAATTTACTGAGGATCCTGGGTTGGCCAAACGCGGTGGGGATCAAGTCTATCAACAATGGCTTATTAACTCTTTTGGGAAGAATGACAAGTTTTTTGCATTATCTAAGGATGAGATAGGCGATATTAATGGTTTTTTATTATTTTCATATGCCGATAATGCGTGTGTAATTGAGCTAATTGCTGTGTCTCAAAAAGAAACTAAAGGTGGCATTGGCACTAGCTATTTAAGGCGGTAGAATACGGAGCACATCAACAAGGTGTTAAAGAAATTAAGGTTGGCACCCAATTACGAAACTTAGGTGCAATTAACTTTTACCATAAAGTTGGTTGTAAACAAGTAGGGTGTCACCAGGTTTATCATTTGTGGAACTTTTAGTGGAACTCTAACTAATTATACGAGAAAATGGTGTGCGGTAGAAAATGAGGAGAGATATTTTTGAGAGTACTATACATTGCGACTTCTTTTCCAGAGCCAGAAAAGGGGGCTACTATTTATACAGATTTAGCAGAGGCATTAAATGAAGCTGGTCATGAGATTACAGTAGCTGTATCGGAACAGGCTAGAAATAAACAACATACTGAAATGAAGAAAGAGCGAGGTTTTGATGTACTACGTATTGTGACTGGAAACTACTATGATGTTAGTTTTATAGAAAAAGGGATAACTACTTTGAAAATCCCAATTTTAATGAAAAAAGGTATTACTAAATATCTAGGAGACAGAGAATTTGATTTTATTTTATTTGAAGCTCCTCCAGTAACCAATGCTGGTCTTGTGGCCTGGGCTAAGAAAAAATTCCACTGTCCAGCCTATTTAATGCTGAAGGACATTTTTCCACAAAATGCAGTTGATTTGGGAATTATAAAGAGTAATGGATTATTGTATAGATATTTTGCGTCAAAGGAAAGAACGTTATATCGCACTGCTGATATTATTGGATGTATGTCAGTTGCAAACAAAAACTATATAATTGAACATAATGTTTGGTTAGATAAAGGGAAAGTGGAAATCTTTCCGAACACAAAAAAACTAACAAGTAATATTAAAGATAGTGGGTTTCCAATGCGAGAACGCTATGGTATTCCTCATGAAGCCTGTGTTTTTCTTTTTGGAGGAAATATGGGGAGACCACAGTATATAGAGTTGTTGTGTAAGGCAGTTGAGGAGTGCAAAGATGATGAGAAAATATATTTTCTTTTCATTGGTAGAGGGACAGATAGGTATAAGTTAGAACAGACAATAAGAAAAGAAAAAGTTAAAAATGCTCTTTTAATTGAAAATCTACCCAGAGATGAATACGAGCAGATTACAAAAGAATGTAATGTAGGATTAATCGTGTTAGATCCTAGATTCACAATTCCAAACTATCCTTCCCGAATTTTATCCTATATGGAATATAGCAAACCCGTACTTGCAGCTACGGATAAGATTACTGACCTTCGAGATTTAATAGAAGAGTCAAACTGTGGTGAATGGGTATGGTCGGGGGATGCCGATTCATTTGTATCAAAAATTAAGGCGATGGCAATAAGTAACGAATTGTCAATTAAAGGAAGTAACGGACGTGGATTTATTGAAAGTAACTTTAATTTGCAACGTTCAATTGATATTTTAGAAAAACATTTTAATTAAGAGAAGTTCTACCGTTGAAGATTCTTGGATAAAGAGGTTTAATTAATGACTGAAAAACAAATGTTAGGAACTAAATCAGATCAAAGTAATAATCCTCAATCAATAAGAAATAGGACAAGGTTTATTCTTCTAAAACCATTATTGGTTGCTGAAATTTATTTTATCTTTACCCTTATTTTATATACATTTGGACCTACAACTTGGATAAATACCAATCCATATTTTCTTTATGCATTTTTAATATTATATCAGTTGTTTTTTTCATTCGGGTATTTATATGAAATAAATAAAGCTCGTATTCCTATTGGTTTGGATTCAAAGAAGGAAAATTTAATAACTTCCAATAGAATTAAAATAAAGCGATTTGTTAAATTTATTATTATTTTCGGTCTAATAATGACCTCTATAAGCACAATTACTTATACAAATATATCAACCTTTTCATTATCAGCACTAATAGACCAGACAATCAATGGAATTACAAATCCACTTTCCGCCTATAAAGAATCATTTGGTGGTGGAAGTGAGGGAGGAATAATTTATCTAATTATTGTACTTACGTCTCCCATAACTTGGGCTGCATTTCCTTTGTCGGTAGTGTATTTTAAAAGATTAAATCTTTCCTATAAGGTAATTGTGATAATTATGTTTTCATTAGAGGCAATGCGATGGATTATTATGGGTAGAAACAAGGGTGTATTTGATTTAGCTATAATAATTATTTCTATTATATTAATAAGAAAAATGCAGAATAAATATGAAAATATAAACAATGAGGTATTTAAAAAAAAGGAAAGCAAAAGGTAAAAAAAATATATTATTAATATTGATTTTACTTACTTTATGTATAAGTTATTTTACAAATGCAATTGGTGATAGAACAAATAATCATTCTTACTATAGTGTCAATATGGACGCCCCCTTAATGAAGATTAGTCCGGAATTCTTACATCCAACTTTAATTTATCTTACTTCTTATCTTACTCAAGGATACTATGCTTTTTCGAGAATCATTGAACTACAATGGACACCAATGTTTGGAATTGGGAATTCAATGTTTTTAATGTCTAATTTTAGTGATTTATTTAATAATGACATGTTTCAATATACGTATCAGTCGAAGTTGGCCTTAAAGGGTATTGATCCAATGTCCGCTTGGCACAGTTTTTATACTTGGATTGCAAACGATGTACATTGGATTGGGGTGCTTATAATTATGTTTTTATTAGGTAGATTTTTTGCCTTTGTAGTTAAAAAGTGTGTTGTTGAAAAAGAAATTATAGCATACCCTTTATTGTGCTTGATGTTCATACTAATTTTTTATTTGCCAGGAAACAACCAAGTTTTTTCACAACCAGTTACATTTATGGCATTTTGGGTTCTATCTTTGTACTGGATAATGATCAAGAAAAGGATAGTGTTCACAAGGTCAGTTTGGGGTATGCTGATAAATAAAAATCCGGGTTAACACTAATAAAACAACCATTAATGAGGGGTGAGATGTATTGAATATAGTAGTTATGACGGGAAGTTATCATCCTAAATACTCCGCTAACTCAAGGTGTTTGGGGAATATTGTTGAGGAATTAGAAAATAATCATCATATTACAGTGATTAGCAATGATCCCAGTGAAAACAATAGTAGGGGGCAATACCGTAATCATGATATAGTAAGGGTCAGTTCCTTAAGACAAAAGAAAAGGAAAAAGATAGAGAAAAAAATAAATAGTAGTACAGGGATTAAGAAAACTTTCTGGAAGCAGCTGTTGACTTTTAATAAAGTAATTCACGTGTCAAAAACTTTAGTTTCTAAGTATACAGTCGAGTATGAATTAGTTGAAGAATATTTACATGCTTTGAATTCTATTGAGGATAAAATAGACGTTATTATACCGGCATGTAATCCAATTGAAAGTATATTAGCTGCCCAAAAATATAATTCTAGCAAACTTGATACCATAAAAATTATTCCCTTTTTATTTGATAAATATAGTACGAGCAAGACAGCTCATTGGTTTGATTTTAATAGAAGTTTAAAAATGAAAAACCATTTACATTTGGAAAAGAGAATGATTGAACAGAGTAATGCGATATTAACGTATTTTTCGTGGGCAGATCATATAAAGAAACATTTTGCACAGTTTGAAAAAAAGATAACTTATGTAGAACACCCTTTAATAAAGGAAACTGATGATATAACAGAAAATAATGTAATTGCACAAAGTGAAGAAATCTCTATAGTATATGCAGGTGGATTAAGTAGAAAAATTCGTCATCCGCAATATACAATTGATTTGCTCAAAGAGATAATAGATGTAAATCAATCTGTGATGGTGCACTTATTCATTACAGGGGATTGTAATCAAATTGTTAATGAGCAAATTAAAGGATATAGTGCAAACATTGTAAATCATGGAACTGTTACTAGTAAAGAAGCTATCAATGCGATGAAAGGTGCTTCGTATCTTTTGCTAATAGGTAATGATGATATCTCACAAATGCAAAGTAAGGTCTATGAATATATGTCTTGTGGTAGACCGATTATACTGCTGTATAAACATAGTGAGGATCCTATTATCAAGGTTTTAGAAAAATATCCGTATGTTTGTATGCTAAAACAGGATGAACAATTGTTGGAAAGTAATAAAAAGACACTTGTTTCATTTATAGAGAGTAATCGTAATTCATATGTCAACTTTAATGACATAAAAAAGATATACTACGACTCTACTCCAGAATATATTGCAAATAAACTTATTAAAGTAATTAACGAGAATAATGGTGGTGAAACCCAAATTGATAACACTTATCATGCCAGCCTATAACGAAGAGAAAAATATAGCTGAGGCAATAAATAGTGTACTCTCACAGAAGTACGAGAATTTTGAATTACTAATAGTTGATGATGGTTCGACGGATAAGACAGGACAAATTGTAAATGACCTTGCTATAAGACATAGTGAGAAAATTACCTTTTTCCAACCGGGGAAAATCGGGAAAAATGCAGCATTTAATTTAGCTGCTAATCATGCTAAAGGTGATTGGTTTTATTTTATGGGTGCCGATGATTTGCTTCCTCCTGATGCATTGCAAAATTGGATGAAATACGTGGAACAAAAAGATTCGAATAAGAGAATTGCAGTTTGTGGTAGAATGAAAGTCTTTTCCACGAATAAGAAGTATGACAGACTAATACTACCTAAAAATAAGAAGACATTTAATTGGAGTGGACCTCTAACTTTAATGTCAAAAGGGATGCTTAGCGAAGTTACTCCTATACCGACAAAATATCCTAATGAAGATACTTGGTGGTCGTTGTGTATAAGATTTTTTGCTGAAGAGCGAATAAGAATTGACGACATTATCGTATATTATCGAATTCATGAAGGTAATGCAATTTCAAGAAACTCAAATTATTCAATTTTTAATGATAAATACCATTCTCGCCAGATTGCAATTGAAGAATTTTTAAAACGTTACAAGAAACGATTAAAACAAGAAGAACAAAAAGAGTTAAGTACAGAAATAATGTTAGAAAATTATAGGTACAATGGTGAAATGTTAAAAATTATTTTTAAAATTAATTGTGGATTGAAGAAAAAAGTCCGTGCTGTTTTCTTTTCTAATGCACTATTTTTTAAAATTAAGAAAAAACTTGATAGGTTGATGTTAGGTCATTGATTAAACATCTCCGATACTAAAAAAATAATAAAAAAAGAAGGGAATAACATCTATGTTTAAGGATAAAACATTATTAATTACAGGTGGTACAGGTTCATTTGGACATGCAGTTTTAGATCGTTTTCTTGAGACTGATATCGGTGAGATACGAATTTTTTCTAGAGATGAGAAGAAGCAAGATGATATGCGTAAAGAGTATAACAATGATAAAATCAAATTTTATATAGGAGATGTACGAGATCTTCAGAGTGTGAAAAATGCTATGCATGGTGTAGATTATATTTTTCATGCAGCAGCATTAAAACAAGTACCCTCGTGCGAATTTTTTCCTTTAGAAGCAGTAAAAACCAATGTATTGGGGACAGATAACGTTCTAACTGCGGCAATTAATGAAGGAGTAAAAAAAGTTATTTGTCTTTCAACAGACAAGGCAGCGTATCCTGTTAATGCAATGGGAACATCTAAGGCAATGATGGAGAAGGTATTTGTAGCAAAGTCTAAGACTGTACCTGAGGAGAGAACCCTAATTTGTGGAACTCGTTATGGAAATGTATTGTGCTCACGCGGAAGTGTGGTTCCTCTCTTTATTGAACAGATTAAAGCAGGAAAACCAATAACTATTACTGACCCTACCATGACTAGATATATCATGAGTCTTGAAGAGGCTGTAGAATTGGTAATATTTGCATTCCAAAACGCTAAGTCAGGGGATATTATGGTTCAAAAAGCCCCGGCATGTACAATTGGTGACTTAGCTCAAGCTGTAAAAGAGCTTTTTAATCCAAGTGTAGAAACTGGAGTAATTGGTGTAAGACACGGTGAAAAAATGTATGAAACTCTTCTAACGAAAGAAGAATATTCAAAAGCAATAGATATGGGAGGGTTTTACAGAGTACCAGCTGATCAGCGTGATTTAAACTACGAAAAGTACTTTCAGACGGGGACGTAAAGCTTGCATCTAGCGGAGAATATAACTCAGATAATACAGAAAGATTAAATGTCGAACAAATAAAAGCTAAACTTCTTACTCTTCAATATATAAAAGATGAACTACGCACATGGGAGGCACAATTAGTATGAAAGCATTAGTAACAGGTGGAGCAGGTTTTATCGGATCAAATGTAGTAAAGTATCTACTTGATAGAGATTGGGAAGTTAGGGTAATTGACAATCTTTCATCAGGTTACAAATGCAACTTAGATGGGTTAGATGTTGAATTTATTGAGGGTGATATCTGTGATCCGCAAATCACAATGAAAGCATGTGAAGGGAGAGATGTAGTCTTCCATTTGGCTGCATGCGTTGGAAGACAAAAGTCTCTTGATGACCCACAACTTGATTCAAATATTAACCTTCTAGGAACAGTAAATATACTAGAAGGTATGAGAGAACATGGAGTTAAACGAATTGTTTATTCATCTTCTGCTGCAATCTTTGGTGAATTGATTACCCCTACTATTGATGAAAATCATCCTCAGAATGCTGATTCACCATATGGCGTTAGTAAGTTAGCAGCTGAAAAGATGATTCTTGCATATAGCGGGATATATGATATAACTGGTATTTGCTTAAGATACTTTAATATATACGGTGTTAATCAAAGATATGATTTATATGGAAATGTAATACCTATCTTTGCAAAACGTATTTTTTCCGGTGAACCAATAACCATCTTCGGTGATGGAGAGCAGACAAGAGACTTTGTAAATGTTAGTGATGTAGCAAGAGCTAATTACTTGGCTGGAACAACAGATAAGGGAACTGGTGTTTATAATCTTGGAAGTGGTAGCAGTATCACTATAAACAAGCTTGCTGAAATGATGCAAGAAATGAGCGGTATTAATGTGGGTATAAAATACGCACCTATGAGGCCAGCTGATGTGAGGCATTGTAAAGCTCAAACAGATAAAGTAAAGAATGAATTAGGATTCGAGACTTCGATTACTTTAGAAAAAGGTCTGATAGAATATATGAATTGGTTTAAAGAAAACTGTGTGGAGTAGAACAGTTAACTAATAACCAAAACTTTTAAAACTGCAGATCATAAAAGAGGTAAATAGAATTACAAACTATCCGTGAGGCCTTATTTAACCCAAAAAATGATGGGGAGGCCTCTTCATTATTGAAAGGTTAAAGTTAAATAACAGATTGGAGGGACTTTAAGATGAAAATACTAGTGCTCGGTGCAACTGGAATGGCGGGACACACTTTAGCAATCTATTTTAAAGATGCTGGTTATGATGTAACCACCTTTTCTCGACGTCAGTTTGAACACTGCAATAATATTATTGGGGATATCACAGATTTAAACCTTGTAGAAAATGTTGTGCAAGAAGGTAAATATGATGCAGTTATTAATGCTGTTGGTATCTTAAATAAAGATGCAGAGGATAATAAATCGCTTGCTGTTATGATAAATAGCTTTCTTCCACACTTTTTAAGCAATATTACGAAAAATTTAAAAACAAAGGTTATTCATATGAGTACGGACTGTGTTTTTCAGGAAATACAGGTGGATATACTGAGACATCCTTCAAAGATGGAGAAACTTTCTATGATAGATCAAAAGCACTAGGAGAACTTGATAATAATAAAGATTTAACGTTTAGAAATTCAATAATTGGCCCTGACTTAAATGAAGGCGGCATAGGCCTCTTTAATTGGTTTATGAAACAAGAGGGACAAGTTAATGGATACACAGAGGCTATATGGACTGGAGTTACAACACTTACTCTGGCCAAAGCTATGGAAAAGGCTTTAGAAGAAAACTTAACAGGATTATATAACCTAGTTAATAACGAAAGCATTAGTAAGTTTGATTTACTTAAACTATTCAACAAACACATGAAGGATGATAAAATAGCTATCTTGCCAGATGATTCAGTTAGGGTTGACAAATCACTTATTAACAATAGAAAAGACTTCTCTTTTGTAGTACCGAGTTATGAACAAATGATTATTGAAATGAAAGAATGGATTGAAAAAAATAAAGAGATTTACCCACATTATTTTGAATAGAGGGATGAGCAATGGTGCGTAAATTAAAATTAATGACAATTGTCGCACACGCCCGGAGATTATTAAATTATCAGAGACAATCAAAAAATGCGATAAGTATTTCGAACATATTTTGGTTCATACAGGTCAGAACTATGATTATACCCTTAATGAAGTGTTCTTTGAAGAATTAGGACTAAGAGAGCCAGATTTTTATTTAGGCGTTGTTGGAGATAATCTAGGACAAACTATGGGAAATGTTTTAGCTAAATCATATGAAATTATGGTGGAACAAAGACCGGATGCAATTCTAGTATTAGGGGATACAAATTCATGTCTAAGCGTAATTTCGGCAAAGAGGCTTAAAATTCCAATTTTTCATATGGAAGCAGGGAATAGATGTTTTGATGAAAACTTACCTGAAGAGATTAATAGGAGAATTGTGGATCATACAAGCGACGTTAATCTCTGCTATACAGAGCATGCCAGAAGGTATTTAAACTCAGAAGGAGTTCCTAAAGAAAGAACGTATGTGGTGGGCTCACCTATGGCTGAAGTTCTTAATGCAAACCTTGAGAAGATTAATGCTAGTAATGTATTAGAAACTTTGGGTCTTGAGAAGAATCAATATATCTTATTAAGCGCTCATAGGGAAGAAAATATTGATAATGAACAGAATTTTATTGCACTTATGAATGCTGTAAATTCAATGGCAAAAACCTATAATATGCCTGTTATCTATAGTACACATCCAAGAAGTAAGAAGTTTATAGAACAACGTGGATTTAAATTTCATCCAAATGTTAGAAGCTTACCACCTTTTGGTTTTTCAGATTATAACAATCTTCAAAGAAATTCTTTCTGTGTTGTATCGGATAGTGGAACAATAGCAGAAGAGGCTTCCTATTTTAAATTTCCTGCTGTTTCGGTAAGAACTAGTACAGAACGTCCAGAAGTTTTAGATAAAGGAAATATGATAATTGGTAGCATAACAACAGAACAAGTTCTACAGGCGGTAGACATGGCTGTTGAAATGAATGCTAATTGCGATTTAGGAATTGATGTTCCAAATTATATTGATGAGAATGTAAGCATCAAACTTGTAAAGATTATACAAAGCTATACCGGGATTGTTAATAAAATGGTGTGGAGAAAATCATAAGTTTCGGACATTGATTTAACCAGTATGTGAAAGGTAAATTAAGTTTGATGTTAATTGGTTATTACCTATGAAAAGAGGATAAGAAAATTGAGCGTTAAGTTAAAAGGTTTTATTAGAAATTTTTCATATACTTTAACATCAAACTTGATCTCTTTTATCATTTCAACCCTAGTTATACTTATAGTGCCAAAATTAATTGGAGTAGAGGAGTATGGTTATTGGCAGCTATATCTATTTTATTCTGCATATGTTGGATTTTTACATTTTGGTTGGAATGACGGAATATATTTGAGGTATGGTGGTAAGGAATACAAGGATTTAAATAAGAAGTATTTTTTTCCCAGTTTTATATGTTGGTTATATTGCAGATAATACTCGCTTTATTTGTTTTTATCTATTCAAACTTCTTTATAGAAAGTTTGAATAGAGTATTTATTTTCAAAATGATTGCTATAAATTTATTTCTTTTTAATGTTAGGTCTATGCTTCTGTTTATCTTGCAAGGAACTAACAGAATTAAAGAGTTTGCTCAAATAACAATGATAGATAAGATTTTATATATTGTTTTAATTATTAGCTTCTTATTTTTTGATGTTAGGGAGTTTAAATTATTAGTAATTGCTGATTTAATGGGAAAGTTTATTTCTATGATATATGCAATGTATTGTTGTAAGGATATCATTTTTCAAAAAATAAACTTATTTTATTTTAATATAAGGGAAGCAGTTAGAAATATCAATGTAGGAATAAAACTCATGTTTGCCAATATTGCTAGCATGTTAATTATTGGTGTAGTGAGATTTGGTATAGAACGTACCTGGGATGTGGCTACTTTTGGTAAGGTTTCACTTGTATTAAGTATATCAAATCTTATGATGATTTTTATTAATGCGATTGGAATTATTATGTTTCCAATTTTACGAAGAACGGATGATAGAAAATTAGCAAACATATACTTAACAGTGAAAGACTTTTTAATGATTATTTTGTTAGGTCTACTAATTGCTTATTTTCCACTTAAAGTAGTTTTATCAGCATGGTTGCCAAAGTATGCAGAGAGTTTAGTGTATATGGCTATATTATTTCCTATGTTTGTATATGAAGGCAAAACTGTATTATTGATAAATACCTATCTAAAAACATTAAGGAAAGAGAAATTGATGTTGAAAATCAATTTAATTTCTCTTAGCATAAGTATCTTGCTAACATTTATCACAACTATGGTATATAGAAATTTAGACCTTGCGATCTTATCGATAGTGTTCCTCTTAGCGATTAGATCAGTTATTGCAGAGTTATATTTATCCAAGATATTGTCTATTTCAGTTTCTAAAGATGTAATTTTGGAATTATTAATAACAATAATTTTTATATTATTAGGATGGTTGGTAGATGCATGGTACACGGTTTTGATTTATACAGTTATGTATATCCTTTATTTACTATTAAAGAAAAAGGATATCGCAAAATCCATTAATAATGTCCGGATTTTAGTAAAAGCTTAACCGTTTTGATGAAAGAGGGATATCCAAAAATGAAAATTACAATCGCTGGAACAGGATATGTGGGCTTGTCAAATGCCATTTTGCTAGCTCAACATAATGAAGTAATAGGACTTGATATTATTCAAGAAAAGGTAGACATGATTAACAATAGAAGGTCGCCAATCATTGATAATGAGATTGAAGAATATTTAGCATCAAAGGAACTAAACTTAATCGCAACTACCGACAACTATAAAGCTTTTAAAGATGCAGATTACGTGATTATTTCAACACCAACGAATTATGATCCGGATAAAAACTATTTTAATACCAGAACTGTGGAGGCTGTTATTGCTAATGTACTATCTATTAATCCTGATGCGGTAATGGTTATTAAATCGACAGTTCCAGTTGGATATACAGAGAATATAAAAGAGAAGTTTGAAACTGATAATATTATATTTTCACCTGAATTTTTACGCGAAGGGAAAGCCTTATATGATAACTTGTACCCTTCTCGTATAATCGTTGGTGAACAATCTGATAGAGCTCAAGTTTTCGCTGATTTACTGGTTCAAGGAGCAATTAAAGAAGATATTCCCGTATTATATACAAATTCAACAGAAGCAGAAGCTATTAAACTATTTGCCAACACATACCTTGCGATGAGAGTCTCATTTTTTAATGAGCTCGATTCTTATGCAGAGGTAAGAGGGCTAGACAGTAAGCAAATTATTGATGGAGTTGGACTTGATCCACGAATTGGTAATCATTATAATAACCCATCATTTGGTTATGGTGGATACTGCCTACCTAAAGATACAAAACAGCTTTTAGCCAACTACGAAGACGTCCCAAATAATATAATGACAGCCATCGTAGACGCAAATAGGACGAGAAAAGACCATGTCGCTGAAATGATTATTAAAAAGAATCCCAAGATTGTTGGTATCTATAGACTTACCATGAAAATGGATTCAGATAACTTTAGACAATCGGCTATTCAAGGTGTCATGAAGCGAATTAAAGCTAAAGGCATTGAAGTTGTTGTATATGAGCCAGCACTTCATGAAGAGACATTCTATAATTCAAGATTAATAAATGATTTTGAAGAGTTCAAGAAAGTTTCAGATGTGATCGTGGCGAATCGGCTGTCTGAAAATTTACATGATGTAGAGGAAAAGGTGTATACGAGGGATTTGTTTAGTAGGGATTAATAAATTACCCGCTGGGCCAAAAGTGGCTCGGCGGGCTTATTTGTTGTGCTTTTTATTTTTTCCTACTAAAAAGAGGATTATGCAATTCCTAACATAATCCTCATATTCAATCCTTCCTATATTTGCACAGCATTTCTTCTTTTAGAATTTTACCCCACTCAAGATCAATAAGCATTAGGTATAAATTTGCTCTTAGTGATAAAGGTGGTCTTTTTATAATTCTATTGAACACTTCTTCATCATTAACAACAATAGTAAATTTATCTGTTTCGGATAGTTCCTGCAATGCAATATGTCCATAACGCATAATGTAATTCGTAGATGAAAAATGCCTTCGATTCGAAATGAGGGGCATGAATTCTAAATACCATCTATTGTATCCTTCGTGATCAATATTAAGAATCATATCAGGCCGGTTTAATCTTCCTTCTGGCTTTTCTACTGTCCACTTGAATGGCCTTTCATATAGGTCAGCTAAAATGACTTGAATAAATTTTTTCTCAAGCACCTCCGCTTGATTCCTTAAATTCCTCGGAGAATCTCTCTCAACTATATTTTCCTGTTCTCCATCAGATTCATCTTTTTTAGCTAAATGCCCTGCGGCAACCATAAGGTCTTGATACGTAACTTCATTTTGTGCTTTCGCTGCAAATTTTGATATTGTTTCCGGAGTTGGAGGTGAAGCAATCATTTGTCTAAGAAACCTGGAGATGTGAGCAGCACTTACACCTGTTTCATTAGCGAAATTATTTATGGATCTATCACCTTTCGCCCGATCAAGTAGCACGGCAAACTCCTCTTTATTGAATTGTTCCTCATTATTCATTATAATCCACCTCATCCTATCTTATATCTATATTATATTTTAAGTGTTGATTATAGTCAATGGTAAACGAAAAATAAGTCAATATATTTGTTGTGTTAATTATACTTCCGTGCTATAATAATTTCAAAATTAGTTGTTGGAAAAACCATTTGGTGCATTGTTTATTTTGCTCACATATTTTTTTGTTACTTCTATTGACTGCAAACAATACATAAAATGAACTTATAACAACATTAAATATAATTCACAGATGTTTAAAGGGGATGGAATCAATGGCCAAAGTAGTAAAATGTCCAGTGTGCACAAAAAGATTAATGGACATGCTTTCAGCAAAGGAAGCTGAACTGCAAATAAAATGTCCAAAGTGCAAAAAGGTGATTAATGTATCATTTTTAAATAATCAGGCTCATGGAGAAGCAGTGTAATCATCTACTCAATATCTACGAATTTGTTACTATTTTACAAATGTTTATTATACTTACTGTACAGAACGTATGTTCCTGTGTAAAATATAATTAAGGAGTACTTTTCATTAAAATGGCTTCAGCATAGTTGGGAGGAAAACAAATGATTAAAGAAGCTAACATTACGCGAGTAAAATGTCCTGCCTGTGGTTACAGGTTGTTTGATAAGGGGGAACAAGCATGTGGTCCCGTGCAAACGAAGTGTGGAAGATGTAAGCAGGTTTGGGAAGTTGAACTTGCGACAGATAAATTCAAACAGGTAAGTGGAAAACCTAAAGCGAGACGAAAAGGAGATAGTGCCTCACCATGAGTTGCAAATCAAATCTACCTTAAGGTCCGGATAAATCAGTAGATGCATAACTGATATATCTGGGCCTTTTTTATTTATATAAAAAGTTCATATCACGATGATACCGAGCGAGGAATCGACTGCATTACCCAGGCCGGATGAGCGATATTTTGAAAAAAATGATCATCTAGCGAGTGAATGCACATTGAATCAAAAATAATCGGTACCGAGCAATGGAGTCGTGGTGTGAACTACCTATAAGCCGGACATGGATCGCCCTGCAAATAATGCAGTTGGGCGTTCTGTGTCCGGCTTATTTTTTGTCTCTTTTTTCCTCTACGGCTCCTTGCGGGGCCATAGGAGGAAAAGAGAATGAGTGAGTTTTTTTATCAAAATCGGCAAGGAGCAGGTCTGTGTTAGTGAAGAGGTTTACAAAGAATATTACAAAATGAAAAGAAGAGAGCGGTACCTAGAAGAGGATATCAAAGTTGGACGGATTGCTGTCGACCCTGAAACAGAAACGGTTGAATATATCCCAAGCAAGGAAGATTCAATAAATCGTTTGATAGATCTAGGCGATGATTTTCAGGATGACCAAATGATAGAAGATATTCTTTGCGATAAAGCAACTCTATTAATCTTGCAGGAAGCGATGGCTGAACTGAATGAAAAGGAACAAGAGCTCATACAGGCTCTTTACTATAAAGATTTAACAGTAAGAGAGGTGTAACCGTCAAGTAGAAATAAGCAGTTTTCAAAAATTAATTTTAAACAGTTTTCATCAATTAAGATTCAACACTATAATCCAAAAATCAAAGACTGTGCATTGCTAGAGGAATGTTTCCCCAATATCATAATGTAAAATTCCCCTACCTAAAAATTCACTTTAGGCAGGGGGAGTTTTCAGAAAGGGCCAATACCTAATTTTGATTCTAAGATTTGAATTTCTTGGTTTAATTCGGAATTTTTTTGCTTTAATTCGGCAATCTCTTCAAGCAATCTCGCTATTTTTGTTTTATCATCGATCCCATCTTCATATGCCGTACCTTTTAATACACACCAATGATTGTAAGTGTATAAATCTCTCTCTTCAATTTGCCGGCTCTCGCAGGCTATATCAGCGCTTTTGTTGTAATCCTCAGCCCATTCCTTCACTGACTCTTCATCAAATTTAATTCCATAGGTTTTAAAGAAGCGAATCGCCTCTTCTGCATCTATAACACTCATTTTCTTCACAACCATTTTTAAGATTCCCCCTTTTGATCATTGAATAGAGCTTTTCTATACTTCATCCTGATGCTGTCTTGTTCTTCATTAAAGGTTAGAGGAAGCATGGGGACGTACCTTTTGCTCCTTTCGTGTTGCGAATTTCCGAGAAGATGGTGTATTTCTGGGATCTTTTTGGATGTCGGAATAGTTTGCTGACGGTCAGTTTGGCCGGGTATTGATGGTTTTATTGTCCGGATAGTAGGAGACAACATGAATCTCAAATACACAATCTAAACCAGGTCGGGAG
>NZ_BAUW01000057.1 GCF_000517385.1 Mesobacillus boroniphilus JCM 21738
GGCGCTTTCGCTTTTCTTTATGTCCAGCTCCAGCGCCTAGCCCCTCGAGTCGCTTCGGTCCTGCCAATGAAGTCAAAGAACGACTTCACCGTCAGGCCCTCCAGCGCTTGTCGGGGCTGACCAAGGCGCTTTCGCTTTTCTTGTTAATTCCGGATTGGCGGAGCTGTTTCTTCTGGAGAGAGCTCGCGGATCAGGACAGGTACTGGATAGTTGACTCCTTCCTTTTTCTCCAGCTTGATTGCGTATAGTGCCTGGAGTGCCTGATGGTCTTCTTCCCGGAAGGTCATTTTCCCTTTCGGAGTATCAAAGCTCATCCCTTCCATTGTCTCGATCAACTTTTGGGAATCGGTGTCACCTTCTGTTTTCCTCAAAGCCTCTACAATCGCCATTGCAGCTGTCATGCCTCCTGGCGTAAATAAGTCTGGAAGCTCGCCGTTAAAGCGTTTTTTATGTTCCTCAACTAGCCATTTATTGACGTCATTTTGCGGTAGGTCATGATAATAAACAGTGAAGCCTTCCATGCCGACAAGTGGCTCCATCGTTGCAAGTGCAGCGATATCAGGTGCACCAGTGGAGATTTTGATGCCTTTTTCCTGGACCTTCATGTCTGATATCTGGTTCCACGGTGAATTTGCGCCAGCCCAGACGACAAATAAGTAATCCGGCTTCTGGTCGATAATTTTTTGGATGTTGGAAGTGAAATCAGTAGCAGCAGGGTCGGCATATTCTTCATGGACGACTTCTGCGCCAAGTTTTTCCGCTGCTTCTTTGAACGCTGCGACGCCATCACGGCCAAATGAATAATCCGGAGCAAGAGTCGCGATTTTTGTGCCCTCCTTCGCGATTGCAGCGGCACCCGCAACAGCATCCTGTGAAGAGTTACGTGCCGTGCGGAAAATATATTCATTGAATTCAGAGCCTGTGATGCTATCGGCTACAGCCGGCTCTACGATCATGATTTTTTCATATTCCTCGGCAAGCGGCAGAACTGCCAGCGTGTCACCTGAACTAGAAGAACCGACCAGGAAGTCTACCTCATCCTCTTCAAGAAGCTTCGTCGCTTTCTGGACAGCTACTTCTGGTTTCGTTTCTGTGTCTTCAACAATAAATTCGATTTTACGTCCCGCCACCTCATTTGTTCCATTAGTAGCGTATTCAAGTCCCAGCTCGAACCCGCGAAGTGTCTGCTTTCCGTAAGCCTCAAGTCCGCCTGTTTGCGATGCCAGCACACCAATCTTGATCGGTTCCGTGTTCTTCGGTTCATCTTTTCCTTCTTTTCCTTCTTTCCCTTCAGTACCGCCTGACTTCTCTGTTCCCGATCCGCTGCAGGCACTTGTAAACAACAGGACCAAAATGAGCATAAAAGATAAAACAAAATTCCGTTGACCAGCTTTCATTTCCTTTCCCCCTTTAAAATGGTGATTCCAAAGCCCACAAGCTTTGACATCATCTTAAGAAACGGTAGTTACAAATGAGTTACAACAGTCTGAAGATGTTCAGTTGTTGAAGCTGAAAAATTGAAGAAGATAGGTTTATATGAAACTAATAAGAAGCTTATTCCGTATAGAGAGGTACATAAAAGGGGACAACTTTAACGCAGGAGTGATTTATAAATCCCGGCATCGGTAAAATGTAAATATCATTTTAAAATTTCCAAATAAAATAGTATCCCCTCCAATTTTTATGGCAATAACATTACTAAATTGCCTAAAACGTGGAGGGGAATTCTATGCAGGGAATCTATTTGATCAATGAAAAGATTCATATAAACGGACGATCCAGGAATGAAAGTGTTGAAATCCAGCAAACAGCCCTGCGTAATTTTATGAATAAAGAGAGTGTGGTACCAGTAAAATTAAATCCTTATCAACTGAACCAGCATTATACGATCCCACACGCCTTGCTCTATGATTTAAAACAATATAGAAAGCAGATTGATTGCCTGCTGATGTACTCCAATGAGTCTATCGAGGATTTCGCTGCAACCTATCCTGCGAGATGGATGATCCTGAAGAGTTATTTTGACCGCATTTTAACTGTGGCGTAACAAGTATGCCCCAGCCTGTAAGTCTATTGATTATGTCCTTCAATGATCATCTCATACATATGCTTTGTTGGTTCCAACGGAGTGACTCCGAGTTCCTCCTCTAACACTTCACTGCATTTTTTATACCACCGGATTGCCTGGGGGCGATTGTTCTTCCGGTAATAGCAAAACATCAGCAATCGATAGGCTTCCTCCCATGTTCTATCCCTGTGGAGGATTTTTTGACACCAATGAATGGCAGAATCATAGTTTTCACGCCTTACATTCAGCTGCGCCAGCTTCTCCGCACTTCGCAAAAAATAAACAAGCAGCCGTTCTCGTTCATTGAGGCACCAGTCCTCATACCGTCGTTCAGGAAGATAATCCCCATTATATAAATTCAAGCACGCTCTAGTTCTTCCATCGATTTTTCCGTGTTCTTCTCTACAAGACCGGCTTCTGCCCATTCCTCAAAAATCCGCGAGTCCAGCTCAATCGCTGCCTGGGGGTTAATTCCGTAGCCTATTCCCTCCCTGATAATGAAAAACGGGGCTGATCTCGCTATGCGGGCAGGCTCCAGTACATTATTCAAAGCATTCAGAGCAACTTTAAAATCCCTGTCTGCACTCTTTTCCTCATGGACTGGCCAGAGAATCTGGAAAATATCCTCCTTCATCAGAAACTGGTTCCTCTTTGTCAAAAAAAGCTGGAACAGCTCTTTTGCCTTCCCCCTCTGCCAATCCCTGTCCTCCACTTCCCTGTTCCCTAGCCAAAGCCTGAATTGACCAAGCGTTTGGACCCTTAATGTATAGCCAGGATGGGCATTCAGACGCGGGATTTTCAAATCCTCCAGCAGCTTTTCAGCATAGCCGGGCATAATTGATTGCTTTACTGCTTGAATGAGCATCGGTGCGAAAACCTGCAAGTCCCGTGGGCCAAACGTTGTCCGTTTTTTTAGGAAAAATTCATATCCGCCTGTCTTCATCCTTTTTAAAAAGATTGAAAATGCTGTTTTGAACTCAGGAACGTCATTTAATGAGTAATAATAGTAGGACTTCCAAAACGCATGCAGCATGCTGCCATATTCATCACCACACTGATTGATTAGGCTCTCTGCTTTACGAAGATTCTCACTTGCCTCCTTGTGCCTGTCGTTGTATATTGACGCGATGGCCAGACAAAGAGTAATGAGTGCTGATAGCCAGACATCCTTTACCTGTTCTGTTTCAAGCAGAGCCTTTCGACCAGCCTCAGCAGCCCTCTCATATTCACGCCTTGATCCGTAAAGAATGCACAGGCCCATCAGCGGTTCTGCCTTCCCTCGTTCAATGCTCAGACGTCCCATGATATCAAGTGCAGTTTCATAGCATTTTTCAGCGAGAGCCAGATCGTATTGTTCGTTGAGTTGGACGGCATGCCCCATCCTGATCCATCCGCAAGCCTCCACAAATGGAGCCTGGATATCAATGCCATGCTGGATTCCTGATTGAGACAATGTCTTCGCCTGCATGCCATTGCCTGTAAAAGCTTCAATCAATGCCAGCAGTAAATCTTTCTCCCTATGTGATTGAGGCAAATTCTGCTTTTCATCCAGATGGCCATTTGTTTTAACATCACTTAAAATCCTTCTAGTTTCTTCAAATCGGCCGGTCCTTAAAGTTAGCCGGGCTTCCAGGTTTCCATCCTCAATGTGGACACCCATTGCCCTTGCCCGTTCAATCCATTTTTCCGCCTTCAATGCCTGTCCGGAATTGATCAGGTTTTCAGCAAGAAGGCGATACAGCCTTCCCGTTTCCTCGGCAGCACCATCAAGCATCGCTGCTTCTCGAAGCTCTATCGCTTGAGCTAATATACGTTCAGCTTTAAGCGGCTGAATCGTATCAAGATAAATTTTCGCCTTTCCTTCAAGCGCCTTGCTTTTCCATTCTGCATTTCCTATCCTGTCAGCTGTCTGGATCGCCTGTTCATAGCATGCTTCCGCTTGCTTGTACAATGAGCGGTATCGGTAAACCTCACCTTCAAGAAACAAAAGTGAGCAATAGCGGCTTTTATCTTCGAGCGGGATTCTCGCTAGCCGCTCCTGCAGATTCTCGAGCTTGCCCATTTCGAGCAGCTCCATTCCCTGCTCATCCATAATCGCGGCAGCAGCACGGTATTGGCCAATTTTCTCATAGCAGTATAAAGCCTCTTCCCAAAGCCCTTTTTTTTCAAAATAATGTGCACTATCCATCATTAAAACTTTGTATTGTTCAGGCTGGCTTGTGATCAGCCTATTCTCGAGGAATTCGCGGAAAAGAGCATGATACCTGAACTGCTGCCGCCAATCTGTTGGATGAACAGGTTTTTCGCAGTCAGCTGCTCCAACATCTGGATGGAACCGTTCATGCCGAGGATATGGTCGCATACATCCGTACTTAGTTCTTCAAAGATGCTTGTCTGTTCGAGGAATTGCTGAATCATTGGAGGCTGTTTCGAAAACACTTCATAAACCAGATATTGAAACAGATCCTCAAGCGACTTTGCCGGCTCTGCCAATAGCTCATCAAGACTCTGAAGGTGAGGCAGCCGCTGAGCGATCATTCCAATTGCTATGACCCAGCCTTCGGTAATGTTATACAACTGGTCAAGTTGATCGCCACTAATAGAAATTTGATGAAAATCAGAAAGGAGCAGCTCGATTTCTTCTTTTCCAAAAATCAAATCTGTCTTCGAAACCTCATTCAATTCATTCCGAGCCTTCAACTTGGCAAGAACTCTCCAACCGGGCTTCGTTCTCGTCGCGATGACAAGATGAAGATGTCCCGGCATATGCTCCAGCAGTTTTTCCAACCAGACATTGATATGATAGGAATGCTCTATTGCTTGGAAGTCATCAAGGATGACAATGATTTTCTCAGGTATCTGGAGGGTTTCATTGATGAAAAGCGAAGAGAGCATGCTAAGTTCCTCTTCTCTTATATAACGGTCCATTTTTTTCATATAAGTGATTAACTCATGGCCAAAATTCGGGAACAAGGTTTGAATCGCGGCTGTCAAATAGGATAGAAACGGAAGAATATCGTCATCGGAAGAAGTGATTGTATACCAGCAGCATGACTGGTTCTGATCCTTGACATGCAATGCCAGAGCCGTGCTCTTTCCATAGCCGGCACCTGCCTGGATGATGGTCAAGGGCTTTTCGGTAATCGCTTTCATTTTTTTCGATAATTTGGCCCGCCTGATCCATTGATCCTGTATGCCAGGAACAATTAATTTTGTCTTGATCAATGGCAATGTTCCCTGCATATAATCTCCGCCCTGCTTTCATAATAATGATGCCAGTTTAACATAAACGAATTAAAAAAAGACTCGAAAATTGACGAGTCTTTTCGCTTCGCTATATGTATTGTCAGAACGATACACCCATTTCTTCGATTGGCCAGTATCTAAGATTAACCTTGCCAACGACTTGATCTTCTGAAATGAAACCAAACTGCCTGCTGTCCCAGCTTCCAAGACGGTTATCGCCAAGGACAAACAATTTTCCTTCCGGCACTCTTTCAACCCCGGTCAAATCCTCAAGAGTAAAGTCACCGGTTAAATAGCTTCCGTGTGATTGCCCGCGGTAATGTTTCAAGAAAGGTTCCTTCACTTGTTTTCCATTGATGAATAACATGTCCTCGCGATATTCCACTGTATCGCCTGGCAGGCCAATGACGCGCTTCACAAAGTCTTCTTTCTCATTGGCATGGAATACAATCACGTCAAACCTTTCAAGATCTTCCGTCTCATATCCCAGTTTATTGACAACGACTTTATTCCCGTCTTCCAGTGTAGGAAGCATGGATTCCCCTTCAACTACATAATTGGAAAAAAAGAAAATCCTGATAAAGACAAATATGATCATTCCAAGAGCAAAAGCCTTGATCCATTCAATCCCTTCCCTTTTCACGATTTCTTTCATCAACTACATCACCACCTGTTATCCTGTTCCTGCTATCTGTCATTATCGTCTTTTCCAACACTCATATTCATTTTTATCTCAATTCTTTTGCCGATATACCACAAGATAGCGATTACTGCCAAAACGATAGCAGTTCGCGCGGGATTAGTGATTAAAGAACGAATATCATAACCTACAAAGCTGATCGTAAAAATCATCACCATTTTTCCCGTTATCACTGCAAGCATATACTGTGCCATGCTGATTTTTGATAGCCCTGCTACAATATTGACGAGGGCAGATGGTGTAAAAGGGAAACACAGCATGAGGAATATTGGGCCAAATCCATGGCGTTCAATCCAGTTCATCCCTTTCTGGACTTTTGGATGGCGTTGTAAAAATCTTAGGACCCGCCCCTGGCCGTACCTGCGAAAAATCAAGAAAACGAGCAAAGCACCGAGAACTGCTCCCGTCCAGGAAAAGAGAAATCCAAGCCACAGCCCAAACGCGTTCGCATTTGCCATGACAAATAGAAACAATGGCAGGAACGGCAAAAAAGCTTCCAGCATTGGCAGCAAAATTCCCGGAATCGGTCCAAATGAACGGTATTGGTTGAGCAAATCCATTACGTTTTCGATTGTAAACCATTCTTTCATCAATTCAACATCCATTGAGATCTCCTTGTCCAAAACACTCGGTAATCAGAATCCCAAAGAGTTCTGATTACCTTATCCTATTTACCTCTTAAAGATAATTGTACACCTCAAATTCTATATTTGGGTAATTTTTAACAGCTATCTATTTAGTTAAAAAATTCTGCAGCGCGGTTCTGTTTTCTTCAAAATCTATCGCCAGTACTGCTCCTGCACCACTCACCCTCTGGTCCTCGAATGACCCTTCAACCGGTATCCTCATTGTTTCGATATTCCGATTATCCTTTGAGATCAATCCTTTTCCCATAAATAAAATATCGCCTGTATCCATGTTGGTATTAATAAACGGCGTTAGAACTCCAACCAATTTAGGGAGCTTCGGCAGTGTCTGGATGCTGGCGAACTGTTTGCCGACTTCTTTTATGACGTTTTGCTGGCGTTCTACACGGCCAAAATCACCTACTGCATCCTGGCGGAACCGGACATATCCAAGCAGATGTTTTCCATCCAGTCTTTGCAAACCTGGTTCCAGTGTGACACCAATTCCCTCTGACATTTTCTTTTCAACGTTAACTTCTACACCTTCTGGGAATGCTTCATCAATTAAACGGACAAACCCTTCAAAATCAACGATTGAATAATATTGGAGGCTTACATCAAAGTTTTCCTTTATTGTCTGCCTCAATAGTTCCGGGCCGCCAAGAGCAAACGCAGCATTGATTTTATTCATCCCATGTCCCGGAATCTCCACATACGTATCCCTCATGATCGAGGTCAATTTATATGACTCTGTATCTGGATTATAGCTGGCGATCATGATCGTATCCGAACGCGAAGTTTCTTTTGCTCTTGCGTCACTGCCGATCAGCAGGATATTCGTGAGGCCATTGCGGTCACTCTCGCCATTAAAATGGTATTCCTGCTTGTTTTCTTCCGCCGTCTTTTCCGAATCATTGACGCCAGAACGGTATTGCATATAGGAATACAGCGCAACGGCTCCCACCAGCAGGAATAGCAGTAAAAAAATGCTCGACCACCTGATTCGCTTTTTTCTTATTTTGTGTTGATGCCTATCAGATCTCATTCGAAAAACCCTTCCGGTTTATAGTTATTGATACAACATGGATTTTTATTAAGCTCTTTACGTTAACTTGTTGCTTTCGCTTTGTTTTGATTCATGTCCATTTGATCCGAAGGCTACAGTCAACGAAATACTTTATTTCTATTTTCCTTCTTTATCTATAACCTTAAACTTATCTGGAGAATTTTTCAAAAATAAACCCGCGGCAGGAGCATTTGCCGCGGGGTGAAAAACATCTTAAATTTTTACAAGTGACTCTTAAACCAATCGACGATTGACCCCAAACGGGCTAGACGGAGATTAGGCTTTCCGCTTCTTGAAAGCTCATGGTTGGATTCTGGGAAGCGGATGAACTTCGTTTCCTTTCCCTGTCTCTTCAAGGCGATAAATAACTGTTCAGCCTGTTCAATCGGGCAGCGATAGTCCTTTTCGCTGTGCAGAATCAACAATGGAGTATTCATTTTATCCACATAGGCGAGAGGAGAATGCCTCCACAGTGTATCCAACTCACTGAGATCAGCCTGGATCTGCCACTCTGTAAAATAGTAGCCGATGTCGCTGACACCATAAAAACTGATCCAGTTTGAAATCGAACGCTGAGTGACGGCTGCCTTGAATCTGTCAGTATGTCCGACAATCCAGTTTGTCATGAACCTCCATAGCTGCCGCCGGTCACTCCCAATCTATCCTTGTCAATGTAATCGTAATTTTCCAGCGCGTAATCGACAGCGTCCATCACGTCCTGGTAGTCCCCGCCTCCATAATCACCGCGCACGGCATTGACGAATTGCTGCCCGTAGCCATGGCTGCCGCGTGGATTGATATAGAGGACTGCGTAGCCTTCAGCTGCCAGAACCTGGAATTCATTGAAATACGAGTTTGCATACATCGCGTGCGGTCCCCCGTGAATCTCGAGAATCAGCGGATATTCCATGCCTTCTTCATACCCCGCAGGCTGCATGATCCAGCCGTTCAGCGGTGTACCGTCACTGGCCTCGAAAGAAATTTGTTCCGGCTGCGATAAAGTGACAGACTCCAGAAACTTATCATTTACGGACGTCAGTTGTTTCACCTCACCAGTCATCACCTCAAGCTGGAACAGTTCCCCTGGGAGCACTGGATTGCTTATAGCTGCAACAATTCTCTGGTTTTTCCGGTCCAATGTATACCCAAACACATGCTGCTGGTCGAGGAGTGCGGGATACACTTCACCAGCTAGGTTTGCAAAATATAAAACGGTATTGCCCTGGTCGGTCGCAAGGAAATAGAAGCTCTGACTATCTTCTCCCCAGATCAATCCAGGGCTGTGCGCTCCCTGATGGAAGTCTGCGGCAACAGCGTCTCCAACAAGGATATCCATATTCTCTGTGACGCATTGGATGTTGCCAGTTTCGAACTCCTGAATCCAAACCTGGGTTAAAGTTGCATTCTCAAACTCTCTCTCATGCCCTGTATAGCCAAGGTATCTTCCGTCAGGTGAGACTACTGCATTCCCAAAGTAGCCAGTTCCGTTTGTGAGCTTCGTTCTGTTCCCTGTCTCGATATCCATCAGCCATAAATCACTTTTGAACGAGAAATCGCGTTCAGGTGATTCATCAGCCGATAATACAAGGCTTTTGCCATCAGGAGACCAGCACTGCAGGTTAAAGTCCATTTCACCTTTTGCCACTACTTCTGCGTTGCCATCAGCAAGATTCACAATGACTGTCTGTCTATACTTGCCGTCCCAGAAGCCAGCTGCATCTGATTTATATTTCATTTCCTCGGCTACAAACGGTTCCAGCTTCTTGTCGTCCTTCTTCTCTTCTGCTTTTTCAAGTAAATCTTCGTCAGGCTTCAAGGATACAGAGCAGCCAATTCTTTCTCCATCCGGGGACCAAACGGGACCATTCGCACCATTCTTGAAATCAGTAGCCTGCCTTGCTTCCCCGCCAGCAGCTTCCAGAACAAAAATCTGATTCTTGCCGCTGCGGTTCGAAACGAAAGCCAGTTTCGTTCCATCCGGAGACCATCTTGGGGAATGGTTACGATCTTCACCGTAAGTCCATTGCTTCGGCTCTCCGCCCTCTTCAATGTCAATTATGTATAAATTCGAGACATAATCATTCTTTTTCTCCAACATCTCTGTCTGGACAAACACACACTTCTTTCCATCAGGTGAAAACTGTGGATCAGTAACGGACTTTAATTCAAATAAATCCTCTGCATTAATAAATCTCTTTTCCATCTCGGGAGCCATCCTTCCAAAGTTAAATTGTTCACTTTATTATTTCGTTAACAGAAATAAATCTCCTGCTATTAGTTCAATGTTTTTTAGAATAAGCCAACGATGTACCAGCACTGCAAGTTTCCTTTTATTTTGGAGAAGATGATAGTGGGGAGTGAAATTTTTTTACCTCTTGAAATCCTCCTGAAAATCCAGTACGATAATTACGAACAGATGTTCTTATTATATTTTGAAGGGACAGAGCAAAATGACAAGGATTCCTGAAAAAGACCGCGATATTATGGAGCAGGCCATCTATTTGCCGATGGTACTGGTCGTGCTCAATCGGGATCTTTCTGTCGTTGAAAATAGTCCATTTAAACTGAAGAAGCCTTATTTGGAGCTAATTGAAGAAACAATGAAAGCAGTCCAGAAAGAACTCGCTATTGTGAAAAGCTACCTCAAAAAGAATAACCTTAAGGTTGAAGAAGTAAAACGGGATGACGCATTCACCATGTTCCTCTTCATCTACAAAGGCTACGAAGAACAACATAACTACTTCAATCCCCGCATCCGCAACAAAGTCCAGGAATTGATGGTCCACTACCTATTCAAGCGGTTTAAAACAGAACAAAAAGCGCAAGCGCCTCGTTCAGCCCCGACAAGCGCTGGAGGGCCTGACAGTGAAGTCGTTCTTTGACTTCATTGGCAAGACCGAAGCGTCTCGAGGGGCTAGGCGCTGGAGTTGGATTAAGAAAACTTTATATAAAATCATTTAATAATTCTGGACAGCAATTGAAAAAGAATCCGGCTGAAAAACCGGATTCCTTGTTTTAGTCTTTATATACCTCACTGACAAGACTGGCATGAGGATATCCTTGTGAGTCATTGAACCTTGGACCATGGAGAAGGTATAGCGCTTTTCTTTCGGTTTCTTTCATCCTCTGCATGAATTTGGTGCGCAGCAGGGATGTCCTTAGCAGCTGGTTTTCAAATGAATGATGGGATACTGGCAGAATCATGGATTCCTTATTCCTGAAGGTAACCTGTGTACTGTGGGCGTCCACCTTCTTATGGAATAATACATGCTCATGTGAAACCCATATGCAGTCCGGTTTTGTAGGCGAGCTTGTAGGCATGAAATATATGGAGCTTATAGGGTCGACAATGATGGGGGTTTTATGGGTAATCCCGGTAAGCTGTTTCGTTCCCTCTTTCCTGCCTTCGTAGCTGCTTCCAAAATAATTGCAGCTTTTCTTGATAATATCTATTGGTCTGAATGGGGATAAATACTCCTCCTCCAGCTCGATCACCCTGGAGTAAATCCTGCTGCCGTATTCTTCAGGAATAATTATCATGGTAAAAGGATTTATTTCGTACTCTTCTACTAAGTTCCTTGCGTTTCCTGTCATTCCTTCACCTCCTAAAATACCTTATACCCTATTTTACCATAAGTGTTGAAATTTTCTTTACTTACGCAAAAAGTTCTATTTTTAGCCACAATTAATATGACAATATAAATTTTCTAAAAATTATAAAAAATTTAGTTGATTATCTTTTCAATAATCCATATAATATAAAAAAGGTCTAAGAGGTGAGGTCAGTGAAAGAAAAATCGCATTCTGAAGTCATGAAGGCAAGTGTGATGAAACGCATTAAAGCCAAGGAATCTTTTGTTCTGGACCTGTATGTTGACATGCTTATTTCCGAGATACAGCTGAATACTAAAAAAGAAAAACTGATGACAAAAATTGATAAGGCAATCGATGACCGTGATAAAATTCTATTTTTAACATTGACGGAAGAATTGAAAGATCTTAACAAGCAATTCGGCACTTAGATGAGTGATATCCCTATATAGGGATATTTTATTATTTCGAAATAAAGACAGCTTTCGATTTGATATTAAATATTTTCACCAGGAGCCAAATTTGTATGGATCAATTGTTATTAGCTGTTTTGATTTGCCCTCAGTTGCTGGCCGGTCATTGAGTTTAAAAAAGAAAGCCCTCATTGTTTTGAGGGCTTTCTTGCTTAGTATTCATCTTCCTGTTCATTCCTCTTCTCAACTTCATAATCTTCGAGCCGAGAAATTCGTTCCAGCATTGTTGGATGTCCGTAACGAAAAATTTTCACAAGCAATGGAGGATTTACCTGGCTGAGCCCCGCCTTCGTCAATTCCTGGAAGGCAGAAATCGCCGCATCGGTATTTTCAGTCATCTCAATAGCGTACCGGTCAGCCCTTGTTTCCTGGTATCGTGACACAAGATTGGAAACGGGACTAGCCGCAAACATAATCATCGAAAGGAACATCAGGAACAACGGCAGTGATCGTAAGTCACCAGGGTACTGCAGCTTGAATTCCTTACCCCATTGCTTGATCGCCCAGTTCATCAGTCTTGAGACAAAGTAAAGACCGAACAAGGAAAGAATCAGATAACCGGCAATCCCGATATATAAATGCTTCTCCACATAATGAGCCATTTCATGGGCCATGATGAATAGGATTTGGTCATCGTTCAACCTGTTCAGAGTCGTATCCCAGAGGACAATCCTCGAATTTGAGCCGATACCCGCAACATAAGCATTAAGAGCGTTTGTCTTTTCAGCCATATCCACTTCAAATACATGTTCAGCTGGAATATTTGCCTGTCGGGCAATATCAAGGATTTTTGACTCCAGCTCTTTATTTTTCAAAGGAGAAAAATCATTATAAAGCGGGTCGATTACAACAGGCTGCAGGAACATGATAAACAAAGTAAACGGTACAGATAGCATCCACGCAAAAAGCCACCAGAATCTTTTGAACTTGTTCATCAGCCAGTAAAGGACAACGACAATGACGAACATCATTGCATAATTGATCCAGAAATCAATCAACTCATCCTTCATCCACGAGGCGAATGACTGTGTGGATATATTATAGGTCTTAGACAGCGTATAACTGATGTAACTAAGAGGGAAAGTCGCGATGTAAGCAAAAAATGAAAGCCAAATCAAATAAATCGCTGTTTGGCCATACTTATTCTTCGCCGTCTCTTCTCCCCATTTCTTAAAAGCCTTTGAAAGTCCCAGGAGCAAAATCAAAAAGTAAAACAGCCATTCAAAAGGTGTAGACAGGAAAAACAATAAATTCCTAACTTTTGAGTATTCCTCGCTCAGCATTAATTCCCTTCCGTTCAAAAACGTTGCCGGGTCCGCCCTCGAACCTTGGAACTCAAATGGAAGACTGCTATCTGCAAAGTGAAATAAATACCAGTAAACCGCGAAACCATAGAGCACATAGGCGATCACACCGTAAAAACCCATCTTTCTCGCCATAGCTTCTCCCCCTTTACGTACAACCATGTCTATAACTATTTTAATCCTTTGTCCTAAAAATAGAACAAGTTATTAATAGCTGGGGAAGATGCTTAGCAACATTTATTAAGTTCTTCGGCTCTTCCACTTTTCGGGTACATGTTCCTCCAACATGAAATTGTTTGCATAAGGGCACCTTTCGGCTTAAATGGTACCCTTATAGAGGAACATTGGCTTGCATAAGGGTATCTTTCGGCTTGAATGGTACCCTTATAGAAGTACATTGGCTTGCATAAGGGGATCTTTAGACTCTATCGGTACCCTTATGCAAGAGGAATGGCTTTAATGTGGAGTAAGGAGAATGCACCTTATTTAAAAAGTATAAAGGGGTGTTTAGTTACCTATACGCTGAAAGAAATTCCACTTTTCTCTGTTTATTCATCAATTTGTTTTTAACACCAAAAGGGTACCAGGAAATCTCCTGGTACCCTTTATCTTTAATTCAGATAGCTATCGTCAATCAATGTTTTGAACTCAGGCTTATCCTTAAGGAACTTCAATGCGTAGGATGAATCCGAGAAGTCCTGGATTGCCTGCGCATCGACTTCATGGGTAAACCCAATTCGTTCCCAGGCAAGCTCGACAACATCTCTTTCAAGCTCCTGTCCTGTTGTTTCTTTAATGTCTTTAATCGTAATCTCCTGTGCTTCAGCTGGGTTTTCATTGATGAATTTCACAGCCTCTTTATGTGCATCAATGATTTTTTGAACGGTTTCCGGGTTTTCCTCAATCATTTTTCCGGATGTGACCATTACGGATGCAGGAAGCGTTTCGCCGAAGGATACTTCATCCCAGCCAATGACGACTTCTGCACCTGTTTCTTTTTCAATGACAGCTGCCCATGGTTCAGGTGCTACAGCGATGTCCACCTTGCCTGCCTTAAGCATCGCTGCGTATTGTGCCGGCTGGCCAGTAAGGTGTTTCATTGTTCCGCCGATACGCTGTGATGTGATTCCCTGCTCTTCAAGGTACGTTTCATATTGGACGTCATGAGTGCAGCCAACACCCGGGGTGATGAATGTCTTGCCTGCGAAGTCTTCAACTGAGTTGATCTCGACTCCCTTTCTAGCCAATACGACTGTACCGCCAGTCGAAGCACCTGCAATGATTTTAACATCTGCACCTGTGGAGTAATTGTTCATCGCCGGACCTGGTCCAACAAGACCTGCATCGATTTCACCTGTTTTCAGTGCAGTCATGAAAGAACCGCCTTCTGCGAATGTCTTATATTCGATTGTGGTTCCATCGCCAAGCTGCTGTTCAAAGAATCCCTTATCTTTTGCCACCATCGCAGGTACGTGGTTGATGTTCGGAAAGTAGCCGATGACGATTTTTTCCTTGCCTGCTGAGGTTGACGTTGAACTGCTTGAACCGCAACCAGCGAGTACCATCGCGGCAGTAAACAAGAATGTTAAAAGTAATAAAGCTTTTTTCATATCTATTCCTCCTTTTTTTATGAATCAAGTCCCCAGCGATTGAGCACCGATTTTTCGATACGCTGGAAAATTAACTGGTCAACGATTGTTCCAATGACACCAATAATGATCATGACGCCAATCACGAGCCCCATGTCACCAAAGTCTGATGCGTAGCGGAGCGTGTATCCGAGTCCTGGTCCTGTGCTTAACAGTTCCCCTGCCATCAGGGCCCTCCAGGCAAATGCCCATGCCAGTCTAGAGCCGGTTACCACGTAAGGGATCGCTGCCGGAAAAATAACCCTCTTATATAAGTTCCAGCCAGTCACGCCCATCGTTTTCGCGGCCTTTATGAATAAAGGTGAAACATTTTTAATGCCCACTCTGATATTAAGTGTCATCACAAATGTTCCTCCGAGAACCACTACGAAAATAACAGCTTTCTCATTCATGCCGAACCACATGATTGCAAGCGGAAGCCAAACGATGCTAGGTACACTTTGAAACGCGAGGACGATTGTTCCAAGTGTTTCATCCGCCGTCTTGGATTTTGCGAGCAGGACTCCAAGCGCAGTCCCGATTACCAGAGATAGACCGAGACCAATCGCGAGCCGTTTGAAGCTGGCAATCAGGTCGTAGATCAAGGTTTTATCCTGGAACCCTGTTATTAGGGCCTCCAGAACCTTTTCTGGAGATGGCAGGATAATTGGCATCCACCATTCAAGCTTGCTTCCGGTGTACCAGAATGCAATGATTACCGCGAAAAATATGATTCTCTTAATGTGTGGATTCATCTGCAAGCTCCTCCCTGATGACTTTGTCTATCTCCGTCTTCAGATAACTCATAATATATTCTTCCAGTTCCACCATCTCTTTTTTGTGCTCATGGCGGGGTCTTGGAATCTCCACTTTAATATCCTTAAGGATCACTCCCGGCTTCGTTCCCATCACAATGATCCGGTCTGATAGTTTAATCGATTCAGAGATGCTGTGAGTGACAAACAGGATTGTTTTCTGAGTTTCTGCCCAGATCGTCTCTAGCTGTTCATGGAGCCGCGAACGTGTTTGTTCGTCCAGAGCGCCGAATGGCTCATCCATCAAAAGGATTTCCGGATTCATTGCCAGCGCCCTTGCAATCGCCACCCGCTGCTGCATTCCTCCCGATAGCTCGTGAGAATAGTGCGATAGGTATTTGCTAAGCTGAACCTTTTGCAATTGTTTCTTCGCCTCTGCTTCAGCCTGCTTCTTCGGCATTTCCTGTTTAAGCGGGAAGAGAACATTCTCCAGAACGTTCAGCCATGGGAACAGCGCTGCCTGCTGGAAGACCATCCCCCTGTCCTTCCCTGGTTTTTCTATCTTTTTGCCAGATACAATAATTTCACCGCTAGTAGCCGGAGTCAGCCCAGCCACAATTGAAAGAAGCGTCGATTTACCACAGCCAGATGGACCAAGAATCGATACAAATTCACCTTTATTCACTCCTAGATTAATATCTTTTAAAATATCAACCTGGTGATTATTTTTGTCTCCATATTGTTTGTGTACATTGATGATGTCTATAAACAATTTAACCACCCTATTCTCATAAAACTTATTAGTTTAGTCGGAATTAATAAAGTTAATTATAATCTATTCAGTCATATTGTCAACATTTCATTCTTTTATAAAATCTGCCAGCCGTTTTTATTGGATGATCATTTTTCAGTAAAAAAATAGACCTGCACTTCTGCAGATCTAAAAGAAATAAGAATATAAAGTCAAAACGGATATGGAGCCAATGACGACAACAATGACGTTCGCTCCCATAAGGGCAACAATGAAGGCCGCAGCTGCACCGATCAGTCCATACCAGATGTCTTCCTGAATGAACAGGATTGCCGGGAAGATCAGCGCGCCAAGAGTGGCATAAGGAACATTTTTCAGGACGCCCTGCAGGAATGGCGGAAGTTCTCTCCCCCGGAACATCACAAACGGAAGCATTCTCGGTATGTAGGTTACAATGGCCATACCAACAATCATGATGACGATTTCTTTACTCATCTGTTACTGCCTCCCTGCCCTTCTTTAATGTTTCTACTGCCTCTACAAGAATCGCTGATAGCAGCGTTGCCAGCACGATTGCCCAGCCAGTGGACATAAGTTCAGCCATCGTGAAAATGGAGTTGAACGCAGCTGCGAGTACGGCCAGGTATACAACTTTTACATTGCCTTTCATCGATGGGACTAGTAAGCCGACAAACATCGCATACAAAGCGACTGACATGCTTTCTTGAAGAGTCTGCGGCAAGCCTGCCCCAATGAGAAAGCCCAATCCGGAGAAAACGACCCAGCTTGAATAAGCGGTAAGGTTCAAGCCAAACATATACCGGGCATTGATAGTCCCCTCGCGCGTCGCTGCGACTGAAAATGTCTCATCCGTGATTCCGAATGAATAACCTATTCTTGCCCCCACTGTATCCTCTTCTGCCTTTTCATTCAATGAGGCTGACATGAGAAAATGGCGGATATTTACGATAAAGGTGGTGAGGATGACTTCAAAAATCCCTATGCCCTGGGCGATGAGGCTTAATGAAATATATTGTGCAGCCCCCGCAAACACAAGCATGCTCATCATCACCGTTTCCCCAAGCGCAAGTCCAGTGGTCTTGGCGATCAAGCCAAAGGTAAGCGCAATCGGCATATAGCCTATCGCAATGCTGATGCCTGATTGAATCCCTCTTTTAAAATCTGTTGCCTGCTTAACAGCCAATGTACTTTCCACTCGCTTCCCTCCTTTCTATTACTATGTAAAAAATTAAACTCCTTTAATCAATTAAAATATATTATACATACTTCCAGCACCCTGGAAAAGTATTTCCTTTACCGAAATAATTAGTTGGGTGAAAAAGTTTATGCATGGCAGGCTGCTAATAAAGCAGTTGGTCGATATATTTAAAAATGTGGTCGATATATTCGTGAATGTGGTCGATTTATCCGAAAAAGTGGTCGATATCATTAAGCTTTCCAACAGTTTCGGTCCCTCAACTTCGAGCTTGGCTTCAAAAAAGACTAAAAAACACGGCCGCGGCCGTGTTTTAATTACTTTCCTTTAAAATTTGGCTTCCGTTTCTCACCGAAGGCTGCCAGCGCTTCGAGTCGGTCTTCTGTCGGGATGGTTACTTCATATGCTTTGCGTTCAATTTGCAATCCTGTCTGCAAGTCTGCGTTCATTCCCTGCTTCACGGCGTACTTTGCCTGCTGCAGGGCCACAGGACCGTTCGCCAGCATCATGTCCGCAAATTTCATGCATTCATCAAGCAAGCTTTCTTTTTTGACGACAGCTGTGATGAGTCCATATTCAAGCGCTTCCTCAGCTTTCAGCCGGCGCGCAGTCAGAATCAGCTCAAGTGCTTTTGCTTGTCCGATCAATCTTGGCAGTCGCTGTGTGCCACCTGCTCCTGGGATAATCGCCAGGCTTGTTTCTGTCAATCCCATCTGTGTTCCTGCAGCAGCAACACGGAAATCGCAGGCAAGGGCGAGCTCCATTCCGCCTCCGAAGGCAAATCCATTGATGGCGGCGATCGTTGGCTGTGGAAGCTGGTCGACCATCGTGAAGATCTCGCCGATTTTATAAATGTTCCGCTTTACGTCCTCGTCAGACAAAGTACGGCGCTCCTTTAAATCAGCCCGACACTGAATGCCTTCTCGCCAGCTCCAGTAAAAATGACAACCCTGGCTTCACGGTTTGACCTTAGTTTTTCAACGGCTTGCTGTAATTCTCCGAGTGTTTCATAGTTAAAAGCATTTAATGCGTCCGGACGATTCAGCGTGATAATGGCTGTATGTCCTTCTAATTGTAAATCGATGTTTTCCATACTGATCAACTCCTTCTCCTTTGACATTCTAGTCAAAAGTGCAAAAATCCTCCCATTTACGGAAAAAGAGGCAGGCATAGGCGCCTGCCTCTCATCAATAAGTTATTATCCTTGTAATACCTGATTTTTCAGCGCTCTTCTTAAAATCTTCCCGGTTGTGTTTTTCGGAAGTTCTTCTAGGAACTCGATCGCGCTTGGCACCTTGTATTTCGCCAGGTGTTCGCGGGAATATTCGAGCAGCTGCTCTTCGGTCAGTTCAGGATTTTTGCTGACAACATAGCATCGGACTGCTTCGCCGAAATTCGGATCTGGTACACCGAGAACGGCAACTTCAACTAAGTCTGGGTGGTTGTATAATACTTCTTCGACTTCACGTGGATATACATTGTATCCACCCACCAGTATCAAGTCCTTTTTACGGTCAACGATGTAGAAATAACCTTCTTCGTCCATACGGGCGAGGTCTCCTGTGTACAGCCAGCCATCCTTAATTGTGGCAGCTGTTTCTTCTGGCATCTTATAGTAGCCTGCCATCACGTTCGGCCCGCGGACGATCAATTCACCAACTTCACCAGGAGCTACTTCTTCTCCCATTTCATTGACGACCTTATTCTCAACATTGACAATTGAGGTTCCAATTGAACCTGGCTTACGCGGACGGTCAAGCGGATTGAAGCATGTAACTGGTGCAGCCTCCGACAAACCGTATCCCTCTGAAACCATCACATTGAATTTACGCTCAAAATTTTGAAGAAGCGCAACTGGAAGTGAAGCACCGCCAGAAATGCAAAGTCGAAGCGATTTAAGGTCATCAGGATTTCCTTCTGGGTACTGGAACAGGAAATTGTACATTGTCGGCACCCCGGCAAAGACAGTAGCATCGTACTCCCTGGCAATCCGGAACACTTCCGCCGGGCTGAATTTAGGAACAATCAATAGCGTCCCGCCATTCATTAAAGGCGCATTAAGGGCAACTGTCAAACAGAAGACATGGAACATTGGCAAGGCGGTGATCACCTTGTCATCTTCATTCATCTTAAGGTAATCGCTTACATCTTTTGCGTTGCTATAAAGATTTTTGTGTGTAAGCATGGCACCTTTAGGCTTGCCTGTTGTCCCAGACGTATAAAGAATGACCGCGACATCATCATCATTTAATTCAGGACCCTTGAAACCAAGGTCTCCTGCACCAACGACATGTGTAAACGATTTCAATTTTGAGCCTAAAGAAAGCTTGGACATTTCTTCTTCAGACATCTGGCTCTGGCCTGTCTCCGCGATTACGAAGTTTTCGACCCCTGGCAGGTGCTGATGCATTTTTTCTGCGAGCGGCAGCATTAGATCCAGGCCAACGACTACTTTTACATCGCCATTGTTCAAGATATATCCGATTTCATCTGCGGTGTAAATTGGATTGATGGGAATAACTGTTGCACCGAGCCTTAGGGCTCCGTACAAACTGATGACAAAATGTGGAGAGTTTCCTAGCAACAATGCGATATGATCGCCTTTTTTTACCCCCAGTTTCTCAAGTCCAGAAGCAAACTTCGTTACAGTAGCATCAAGCTCTGCATAAGTGCTTGCTTTGTCCATGAAAAAATATGCCGGCTTATTGCCCAGCATCGAGGCCGTGTGATGAAGCTGTGATGAAAGATTCATTAACTCCCTTCCCCCTTTGCGGTGACAAGAGTCACCAAACTTTGTAAAAAGTTTTCTAAATATATTATATTGAAAGAAAATTATGGATTCAAGGAAAATATGTCGAAATTTTAACAATTTTACTTTTAGTAAATTAAAAACGCGGTGTCATCAACACCGCGTCCGTGAAATTAATATATTAAATTAATAAAGTCTTCTTTAGATATATTTCCAAAATAATGTTTGATATCAACTTCTTCCAAAGCCGAAGCAATCTGTGACTTCTCATATTTGATGCCTGTCAGCTTGTCCTCTATTTCGCTGACATCGCCTACACCAAAGAAATCTCCATAGACTTTGCAGTTTTCGATGATTCCTTTATTGACCTCAAAACGGACATCAATTTGCCCCACAGGGAATCGATGTGAATGCTGCAGGTTGAATTTAGGCGAATTCCCATAATTCCAATCCCAGTTCTGGTACCTTTCCTTCGAAAGGTCGTGAATTTTTTTCCAATCCTGCTCTGTTAAGACATACTCGGGAATATCATCCAGTCCCTCAAAAATATTTTTCAACAGAAGCGAACGGAATTCTTCGATTGTCACTTTTTCCGAAAGGAACTCGGAGATATTTGCCACTCGGCTGCGGATTGACTTGATTCCTTTAGATTCTATTTTGTCTTTTTTAACGTTAAGCGCAGACACTACGCTTTCGATTTCTGAATCAAACAATAAGGTGCCATGCTGAACATCCGCCCTCTTGTTGAAAATTGCGCATTTCCGGATATCTTCCTGCCTTCTGCCAACAGGTCGTTCCTTCCGCTTAATTCAGCGTTAACTCCCAGCTTCTTTAGTGCGTTCACCACTGGTTCTGTAAACTTTCTGAAATTGTGGAAGCTTTCTCCGTCGTCCTTTGTGATGAAGCTGAAATTCAAGTTTCCAAGGTCATGATACACAGCACCGCCTCCTGATAATCGACGGACGACATGGATGCCATTGTTCTCAACATATTCAGTATTGATTTCTTCAATCGTATTCTGGTTTTTGCCAATGATGATGGATGGTTCGTTTATATAAAAAAGTAAGTAAGTTTCATTAATGTCCAGGTTTTTCAAGGCATATTCTTCGATTGCCAGGTTAATCCTTGGATCCGTGATTCCTCTGTTATCAATAAATAACATGTTTGATTCTCCTTTTATAAGGTAATTTCGAAACCTTCCCTCGCAAGGGTAATCGGGCCATGGAATGCTTTTGAAGCTTCCGAAACAAGCTGGTCAATTTCACCATAATGTGGCAAATGGGTCAAGACTAATTGTTTTACACCCGCGCCTCTGCCAGCTTCCCGTTATCGCAGCTATTCATATGCCCTGCACCTTTGCCATCCTGGTTACCATAAAAGTTGCATTCTGAGAGCAACAAGTCAGCTGCGGATGCAAATGGGATGAACTCTTCCTTGAAAGAAGTATCCGCTATATACACAAGCGACTTGCCTCCTGCTTCGATCCGCATCGCGTAGCATGGAACCGGATGAACCGCAGAAATGAATGAGATCGTGAAAGGCCCTACGTTAAGCTTTTTGGCCGGATCATAAGCAACCCCTTTGGTAATGTTTTTATATGTAAGTTTCGCAAATTCCTGCTTGTCATGTGTATGTCCGTAAATCGGAAGCTGGGGAGACTTCTTGCCCAGAAAACCCTGAATGAGCCTGGCATGCTGTAATACGCCTATATCGGCAATGTGATCGGATGGTAATGTGACAGCACCAAAGCATCCAACTCTTCTGGCTGGACAAAATTTTGGAGTTTCGCCAGTACTCCGCTGCCAAAGTCTATCATTAGCCTAAATCCTTCATGTTCAAGTAAATATCCAGTGCTAGCTTCGTTCACCTTCGGGTAACCGCCCCAGAATCCTACTATTGTCAGCTTCAATGATTTCCCTCCTATTATCATGCTTTTTCTTTCACTATACTTCATTTTGCCCATTTTTTTCACTTTAACGCCTTTTTTCAGAAAATTATGATTGACTCTTCCTGCTCTGTTATAGTACAATAAAATAAATACTTAATCTGTATCAAAACACAATCTTATTTGGAGGGATCAGCATGATTGAAAATGTCGTAGAATTCTTTCGCAATTTGCCTGCAAAGCTATGCTCGGAGTGTGGAGAGAAAATTAATGAACAGCATGAATGCTATGGCAATAAGTGCGATGGATGCATGGATCCTGGCAAACTATAAAAACTGAATCGTTTTCCTTCCCCGGTTTTCCGGTGTAATACAATCCCTTTACTGCAGTTCTAAACTGCACATAAAAGCCAGCTCGTTCACAGAACGGCTGGCTCTTTTTATGGTTATTTTTGTACTACATGGTTTGAGGTGAAAAAAAGGTTCTTAATTTAATTTTAAGTAATCAAGGATCTTCGCTACAGCTGCTTCGCCCTGGTCGATACAATCAGGAAGGCCCACTCCTTCATAGGAGCTGCCGCCGACAAATACGCCCGGAAGCTCGTCTGCAAGATTATTCTTCAGGTTCGCTACTCTTTCCTTATGTCCTACTGTGTATTGCGGCATTGCCTCTTTCCAGCGGGAAACTACGGCAAATTCAGGCTGTGCCTGGATATCCATCGTTTTATTTAAATCCTCAAGAGCGATCTTGATGATTTCATCGTCCGAGAGCTCTACAATTGCCTCGTCACCCGGCCTGCCGACATAAAGACGGAGCAACACTTTCCCTTCCGGAGTAGTATGCGGCCATTTTTTATGGGTCCATGTGCAGGCAGTGATTGTATAATCACTATTCCGCGACACAACGAACCCGGTACCATCAATATCTTCTTTTATGACACTTTCTGGGAATGCCATTGCAACGGTAGCCACGGATGTTGAAGGCATATTCCTGAATGGATCAAAAATATGTTCATGATCTGAGAACATATGCAGTGCAGCTTCATGTGGTGCAGATACAAGGATGCTATCTGCGTCCAGTGTCTCCCCGCTGCTCAGCCTCATCCGGTAGCCATTTGCCTGTTTGCTTACTTTATCGACCCGGATTCCTTTTATCACAGAACCTGGTTCAAGTTTCGACTCAATGGCATCGACAAAAGATTGCAAACCTGAGGTCACGGTCAGGAACATTCCTTTTTTCTTTGCCTTACCTGTTTCAGCAGGCTTCATTTTCGCCGAGGGAGTCGTTTTCTTGGTGCCAAGAATCAGGCTCCCGTACTTCTGCTCCACCTGATAGAATTGCGGAAAAGTAGACAATAAACTCATATTATCAATATCCCCGGCATAGATTCCAGAGAGCAATGGCTCAATCAGATTTTCGACAACTTCATCTCCGAGCCTGCGACGGAAAAATTCACCTAATGACTGGTCTCCTTTCACCTTGGAAGGCGGCATAAAGAAGTCTCCTGCTGCCCGGAACTTGCCTGGCCATGAAAACAGGCCGGTTGTAACAAATGGACCTATCTGAGTAGGAATCCCCATCACTGATCCTCCAGGCATTGGGTGGAGCTTGTCCTTCACTAACACATACGATTTCCCGGTACTGTTATTGACTAACTTATCTCCTAAGCCTACTTCCCTGGCGAGTCGTCCTGCACTTTCTTTCCTTTCCAGGAATGAATCAGGCCCTCTTTCAATCACAAAGCCATCTTTAACATACGTCTGCATTTTCCCGCCAACACGATGAGAGGCTTCGACCAATTTCACATCAAGCGGAAGCCGGTTCTCCCTGGCATGCTTTTGCAAGTAGTATGCAGCTGCCAAACCAGTTATGCCGCCCCCAACGATTACAACTTCCTTCTTTTCTTTCACGGTAAATCGCCTTCTTTAAGTAGTTTTAGCGAGGCTCTTTTCGTAAGCTTGTTGCTATCTCAACCTGTATAAATGCTATGTTAATTCAGAAGTCTCCTCGAAAAGAGCAACGATACCAGTATTAATAAGGGTTTTAGAACATGTACGAAAAGTCACTAACAATGCGAAAACAGCTTAATGTGAAGTTGACAGCTTCTGTAAAATTACATCTGCCAATGCATCAATAAATTCTGGCTCTGTATTTGGCATTGCCGGCCTGTAATAGCTGGCCCCGATCTCATCCGTTACGATCTTGCATTCATAATCATTGTCATATAGTACTTCAAGATGGTCGGAAACAAATCCAGCCGGCACATAAACAAATGCTTTATATCCATTTGCCTCGCACAGGTCTCTCGTCAAGTCCTGGACATCTGGCCCTAGCCATGGCTCAGGTGTATTTCCTGCACTCTGCCAGCCGATCTCGTAATTTTTCACATTTGCCTGTTTTGCGATCATATCAGCTGTTTCTTTTAATTGTTCAGGATATGGGTCCCCCATTTGGAGAATCTTCTCCGGAAGGCTGTGAGCCGAAACGATCAATACTGCGTTCTCGCGCTCATCAGCAGGCATTTCAGCAAATGTTTCACTTACTCTGTCAGACCAGTACTTAATGAATTTCGGCTCATCATACCACTGTTCAACCGATACAATTTCAGGCCCGCCCAATTTTGCCGCTTCTTCCTTGGCGCGGCCATTATAGGATTTAACGCTGAAGGTGGAGAAATGTGGAGCCAGTACGATGCTGACCGCTTCTTCAATGCCATCATCATGCATTTGCTTGACTGCATCCTCGATGAACGGCTCGATATGCTTTAGACCAAGATACATCTTGAATTCGATGTCATCCTGGATGCTGTTCAAATGCTGTTCTAGCTTCTCGCCCTGCAGAGCGGTGATTTTCGCAAGTGGAGAAATACCTCCAATCGCTTCGTAACGCTGTTTTAAATCTTCTAGCATTTCCGGTGACGGAGTGCGTCCGCGGCGGATATGTGTATAATATCGTTCAATATCTTCTTCTTTGTAGGGTGTGCCATATGCCATCACAAGCAAACCCATCTTTTTCTTCGTCATGATTGCACCTCTTTTTCGTGTCTCTAAGCTTCTATTCTGCCAAATACCAGACCATTTTACCAAATGTAATGCTCTGAAGCAGAGTAAGAGACTATTTGCCTAATTTTGAGGCAGAGTATTCATGGATAAAAGCAGTCAGCTTTTTCAATGTTTCCGGGTTAACTGATGGGAATACACCATGCCCAAGGTTGAAGATGTAGCCTGGCTGTGCCATGCCCTGGTCAAGGATAGCCTTGGCTTTTTCTTCGATTACTTCCCAAGGGGCAAGCAGGATTGCAGGATCAAGATTTCCCATAACGGTTTTCTGGATTCCAAGCTCGCGAGCCTCACTAATTTGCAGACGCCAATCCAATCCTACTACATCAAGCGGAAGTTCGTTCCACTCCATGGCAAGGTGGCTTGCACCAACACCGAACATGATCAATGGAACATTCCTTCTTCAGTTCAGAAAAAATCCTGTTCATTACTGGCTTGATGAATGTTCGGTAATCCTGGACATTCAGCGCGCTACCCATGAATCAAAAATCTGAATAGCTTTTACCCCAGCCATGATTTGTGATTTCACATATGTAATCACCATATCGCCAAGCTTGTCCATCAATGCGAACCAGGCTTCTGGCTCTGCGTACATGAATGCCTTAGTCTTGTTGTAATTTTTTGAAGGGCCGCCTTCGATCATATAGCTTGCAAGCGTGAACGGTGCTCCTGAGAAGCCGATCAACGGTACAGACAGCTGTTCTTCTGTTAGAAGCTTGATCGTGTCGAGTACGTACGGAATATCTGATTCAGGGTTGATGGTACCTAGCTTTTCAACATCGGCCAATGTTTTTACAGAGTTAGAAATGACTGGGCCAATGCCTGATTTGATTTCAACGTCCACTCCCATAGCTGGCAGCGGTGTCATGATGTCCTTATAAAGAATCGCAGCATCTACACCATATTGCTCAACAGGCAGCCTTGTCACATAAGCACAAAGTTCAGGCTGGTGAGTAATTTCGAATAAAGAATATTTTTCTTTGATTTCTCTATATTCAGGCTGGGACCTTCCAGCTTGTCTCATATACCAGACAGGAACGTAATCTGTTGCTTCTCCTCTGGCTGCTTTTAAAAATGTATCATTAAAGATCTTGCTCATTAGCGGAAATCCACCTTTCAATAATGTCTGTATTCCATTGTAATATAAAAAGAATAAAATAAAAAACAACTATTTTTCCGAAGCGTAATTGGGGTAGTCTGACGTAATTTTAAAACAATAACTTAATAACTTGA
>NZ_BAUW01000056.1 GCF_000517385.1 Mesobacillus boroniphilus JCM 21738
AGCAATTTGTGCGCGCCGCTCAGAAGCGACTTTAATAATTTATCATATCACAGCATCAAATGTCAACAGCTTTTTTTGATTTATTTTTTCAATATCAAAATGTTGTTAACCTGTTCGCGACTGTTTCTATATACTATCACCGGAGATGCCAGAGTCAACATGTTTAAACCTTGAAAAAGTTGGGAAAAAACCCCGCTGTTCTTTTTCTACTATATATTAAAACAGCCAGCCTCCATACAGGAGGCCGGCTGTAGTTAGTTCTTATTTAGAAATCGTAATGATATTCTCGTCTTTCACATCTACATTGCCCTTCTTATTAATGACAATGCTTTCCCCTTCAGAAAGGTTGGTGAAAACGATCGGAGTGATAATTGATGTTGCGTTCTTCTTGATGTAATCAAGGTCCACCTTCAATAACGGCTGTCCTTTTGCCACTGTGTCATTTTCGGAAACAAGCGTTTCGAATCCTTGTCCCTTCAAATTCACTGTGTCGATACCAAAATGAATGAGGATTTCCCGTCCAGAGTCCGACAGAATTCCAATCGCATGCTTTGTTGGGAACAGGTTAACGATCTTGCCGTCTACCGGTGATACAACTGTACCTTCAGCAGGTACGATAGCAAAACCGTCGCCCATCATCTTGCCTGAGAAGACCTGGTCAGGCACTTCTGTGATTGGCAGGATTTCACCTTTAATAGGAGAAACGAATACATCTGCATTAGCATCTGCATCATGGTGAGTCTGCAACGCCTCTGGGTTTACTTCTTCAATTTGCTGTTCAACTTCTGCTGCCTGGTTCGTTTCCACCGGACGAGGCCTTTTTCCGTTCATGATATCTCTCATTTGACCTTTAATTGTCTCAGAACGCGGTCCGAAGATTGCCTGGATGTTGTTGCCGACTTCAAGCACTCCGGCAGCACCCAACTTTTTCAGGCGATCTTTATCGACGTTGTTAATGTCATTTACAGATACACGAAGTCGTGTGATACATGCATCAAGGTGAGCGATGTTTTCTTTGCCGCCCATTGCATCAAGTACTTCATATGGAAGGTCGCTAGCTTTTCCTTTTGCTCCGCCTTCTTCCTGACCTTCTTCAACCGCTTCACGGCCAGGTGTCATCAGGTTAAACTTGCGGATTGCGAATCGGAAACCGAAGTAGTAAATAACTGCGAAAACTAAACCAACCGGAATGACAATCCATGCATTTGTTTGTGGATTGATCAGACCGAACAGGATGTAGTCAATTAGACCACCCGAGAAAGTCATACCGATTTTTACATCTAAAATGTGCATAGTCATGAAAGACAGACCCGCAAAGATTGCGTGTACTCCGAATAGTACTGGCGCCACGAATAAGAATGAGAACTCAAGCGGTTCTGTGATCCCTGTCAAGAATGAAGTCAATGCAGCAGATACCATCAAGCCACCGACTATTACTTTTCTTTCAGGACGTGCCTCGTGATAAATTGCCAACGCTGCTGCTGGAAGACCAAACATCATGAACGGGAATTTACCAGTCATGAACGTACCAGCAGTCAGGTCTTCTACGTTATCCCCAATCTGCGCCATGAAAATCCGCTGGTCACCACGGACAACATCGCCAGCCAAAGTAGTATACTGGCCAAATTCATACCAGAATGGTGAATAGAAGATATGATGCAAGCCAAATGGAATCAATGAACGTTCAACTACACCAAAGATAAATGCTGATAGTGTCAAGTTGGCGTGAACCATGTTTTGCGAGAACGCATTTAGGCCATTTTGGATTGGCGGCCAGACGACCAGCATCACCAAACCTAGCAGGATTGCAGTTCCTGCTGTGATGATCGGTACGAAACGCTTTCCGGCGAAGAATCCAAGATAGGAAGGCAACTCAATTTCAAAGAACTTATTGTAAAGAGCAGCGGCAATTATACCTACGATGATACCGCCGAATACACCAGTTTGCAGGGTTGGAATACCAAGAATGTTTTGGTAGTTAAGACCGTTAACATCATCTGGAGTGATTTGCAGAACTGTACCCATCGTTACATTCATAATCAAGTACCCAATAATCGCTGCAAGGCCAGCAACACCTTCACCGCCAGCCAAACCAACAGCTACTCCGACCGCGAACAAGAGCGGCAGGTTTCCGAAGACAACGTCACCGGCTTTCTGCATGACAGCAGCAACCATATCGACACTGCTGTTATCTAAAAATGGAGCAAGCTCCAGCAAAGCAGGGTTTCTAAGCGCTGCACCAAGAGCAAGCAGGATACCTGCAGCTGGCAATAGCGCAACTGGGAGCATGAGCGCTTTACCTACTTTTTGAAGAACACCAAAAGCTTTCTTAAACATAGGAATACCTCCTGAATTTTTTTTCTCCTAAAGCGGTTACAAACATTAAAAAAACAAATAAAAAAGGCATGAGAAAGATGTAGCGAAAAGAAGCATACGGATATATTACCCATAAAACTCCATTTCAATTACATTCTTTACTCATGCCTGATCGAATCAGTAACACGTAAAAAATAATAACTTATTTAACTTTTTTCTGAAGCCTTTGCAAATGCATTGTCAGATAGACAGCTTCAGCATCGCATACTTGTTTTTTCAAGGTCTGCTGCATCACTTTAATGAGTTTCCATGAAAGATTGTAGCACACTGGATATTCTTCTTTCAAGAGGGTTGCAAATTTTTTTGGTTCTTCTACCGTTTCGCCATTATTGACCCTTTCGATCGTGAAGCGTATGTGGCGCACGAGCCGGGTATAGTCAATCCCCTCTTTGTCGATTTCAGCTTCCAGGTTTTCTTCAATCATTTGTACCAATTTTGTCACAAGCTGCGAATGTTTGTTCACATCAGATAAGTTCCGATTCATTACCGCACTGTGAATATGAAGGGCAATGAAACCTATTTCACCATCCGGAAATTCAACCCCTGATTTATCCTTAAGAAGCTGAACAACCTCTTTGGCGATCTGGAACTCAGTCGGGTACAGAGTCTTCGTTTCAACTATAAATGGATTTTTAAAATCCAGCCCATTCGCAATTCGGTTCGCAGCGAACATCAAGTGATCCGTCAACGCGACATGGATGTGTTCATTCAATTGGCTAGCTGCTCTCTTTTTGATCAATTCAATAGAAGAAATGATCGCTTCGTGCAAATCGTTCTCGACGAACGGCAACAACTTAATGTAGTTTGCCTGCTCTCTTTCATCCTTTAGGACAAACATTTTCTCCGCTTGCCCTTCTTCGATCAAATCACCCTTTTTCCGGTTGAAGCCGATTCCTTTGCCGATCAGGATGACTTCACCGAAAGCAGGGTGGTCCGCTATCATGACATTATTGTTCAACCCTTTTTTCACTGCGATTTGGTCCATCCTGTATCCCCGCTTCAGCTTGTTCTATAGAAACATCGTATATAAGGGAGATTTATAAGTCAATCTCAAGCGTTGTTCATACCCACCTCAATTTTTGGCAAAAAAGATCCAGCCGCACAGGCTGAACCCTTCTACTATTCTGTTAAAAATACGAAGTAGAGCACGAAAATCACAAAGAACAGATACATAATCGGATGTACTTCTTTTGACTTCCCTTTAACAATCATCGTGATTGGGTAAAAGATGAAACCTGCTGCAATCCCTGTTGCGATGCTGGATGAAAGCGGCATTGCGATCATTGTCAGGAATGATGGAACGGCGATTTCAAATCGGCCCCATTCAATTTTACCAAGAGATGAAACCATCAGGACTCCAACGATGATCAATGCTGGCGCTGTTACAGCAGAGGTAACGACTGAGAGCAGCGGGAAAAAGAACAATGCCAACAGGAAGAAGCCAGCCGTTACCAGTGACGCAAATCCACTTCTGGCTCCTGATGCTACACCTGCAGACGATTCGATATATGAAGTAGTTGTTGACGTACCGAAAATCGAGCCGACAAGTGATGCGATTGAATCGGCAAACAATGCGCGGCCGGCACGCGGAAGCTTGTTATCCTTCATTAAATCTGCCTGGTTGGCAACCGCTACAAGAGTACCCGCGTTATCAAAGAAATCAACGAACAGGAATGTCAGGATGATTCCTAGCATTGTTGCTGTATAGAAAGATGGCTCACCAAAGGCGCTGAAAACCGCTCCAAAAGTTGGCGCAACACTCGGCACTGCACCGACTACACTTTCGGGTGTTTCAATAAGATTGAAAATCATTCCGACAATGACGGAAATGATGATCCCAAAGAAGACCGCGCCATGAATGCCTCTTGTCAGCATGATGACTGTAATCAATAAGCCAAAAAGTGCAAGCAATGTATTGGCGTTTGTCAAATCGCCTAAGCCCACGAGTGTTGCAGGGTTATCGACGATGATACCTGCATTTTTCAGACCGATGAACGTGATGAACAAACCAATTCCCGCTCCAACTGCATGCTTAAGTTCTACAGGGATGGCATTGATTAATTTTTCGCGCCAGCCTGAAATCGTCAGCAGCAGGAAGAATACACTTGAGAGGAAGACTGCTGCAAGTGCATGTTGCCACGGTGCTCCATGACTCAAAACAACTGTGTAAGCGAAGAATGCGTTCAAGCCCATTCCAGGAGCGAGGGCGATCGGGTACTTACCAATTAGGCCCATGATGATGGAACCGACTGCTGCAGCAAGTGCTGTCGCGACGAAGACAGCACCGGTATCCATCCTCAATGATTCCGGCAAGTCCTGTACGTCTGCCAGTGTAAGTATATTGGGATTAACAATAAGGATGTACGCCATGGCAAGGAATGTGGTCATCCCGCCAATGAATTCACGGCGATAGTTCGTGCCAAGCTTCTCAAACTCAAAATACTTCTTCATATTTTCATTTCCCCCTGAATAGTATTCAGGAAATCTGGCCAAAAAGAAAAACGCCTCGGGTTACCGGGCGTTGACTGAAGGCATACAAGAAAATCCGGTGGCAATAAATTGATAGATTGCCAGCCATGATTCTTCACCTCGTAGTCAAGCCATTTACGGTAGCTCGGTAGAAACTTTTGGGCCATATCCCCAAGATTATACGACGAATTATGACAATTTATTAAGTTCAGTTTCATTCTATCAGACTTTTGTCCTTCGTCAATAAAAACGAACATTTTTCATGTTCGTTTTTAAATCGTTCGTATTTTACTCCCATTCAATAGTTGCAGGTGGTTTGCTTGTGATATCGTAAACGACGCGGTTAACATGATCGACTTCATTGACGATCCTGGTGGAAATAATCTCGAGAACATCCCAAGGAATCCTTGCCCAGTCTGATGTCATTCCATCAATTGACGTTACCGCACGGATCCCGATTGTGTAATCATATGTCCTTGCATCGCCCATGACACCGACGCTGCGGATATCAGGCAGGACGGTGAAGTACTGCCAGATTTCACGGTCAAGACCAGCTTTCTTGATTTCGTCACGAAGGATTGCATCTGATTCCCGAACAATCTCCAGTTTTTCTTCAGAAATAGCCCCAAGGACACGGATGCCCAGACCAGGGCCCGGGAATGGCTGTCGCCAGACGATTTCATCAGGAAGGCCAAGCTCAGTGCCAAGGGCACGGACTTCATCCTTGAACAATGTATTTAATGGCTCGATCAACTCGAATTGCATATCTTCTGGCAGTCCGCCGACATTATGGTGCGACTTGATTGTCTGCGCTGTCGCCGTGCCGCTTTCGATAATATCGGTATACAATGTTCCCTGTGCCAGGAAGTCGATGCCTTCCAGCTTTTCGGCTTCATCGTCAAATACATAGATGAATTCATTGCCAATGATCTTACGCTTCTGTTCAGGATCTGAAACTCCCTCAAGCTTGCTGAGGAAACGGTCTTTCGCATCAACTTTGATGACATTCATGTTGAAACCGTCTGCGAATGTCTTCATGACACCATCGGCCTCATCTTTTCGCAACAAACCGTGGTCTACGAAAATACATGTAAGTTGGTCGCCGATTGCTTTATGAATCAATACCGCAACTACTGAAGAATCTACACCGCCACTCAGTGCGCAAAGAACTTTTTGGTCTCCCACCAGCTGGCGAATCTTCTCCATCTCAATTTCAATGAAGTTTTCCATCGACCAGTTGCCTTCGCATTCGCAAACTTTGAAGACGAAGTTTTTCAAAAGGTCATTTCCGCAGATGGAATGGCGCACTTCCGGATGGAACTGAACAGCATAGAGCTTACGGCTTTCATCACTCATTGCCGCGATCGGGCAGGAAGGTTTATGCCGTCTACCGTAAAACCCGGCGGTGACATTGTAACTAGGTCACCATGGCTCATCCAGACAACCTGTTCTCCCGGTGTTCCTTCAAATAATCTGTTCTGGTTATGCAGAGTCAGCAAAGCTTTTCCATATTCACGGTTCTTCGCCTTCTCAACCTTTCCGCCAAAATGCATTGTCATCAGCTGCATTCCGTAGCAGATTCCTAAAATCGGCAGGCCAAGCTCAAAAATCTCCTCATCACAACGAAAGGCTCCCTCATCATAGACAGAATTCGGGCCCCCTGAGAAAATGATTCCCTTTGGATTCATATCCTTGATTTCCGCTGCTGTAATCGTGTGTGGATGTAATTCGCTGTAGACGCCAAATTCCCTGATCCGTCTTGTGATCAGCTGGTTATACTGGCTGCCAAAGTCTAATACAATAATCTTTTCCTGGTCTTGCAGCTCGGTTTTCATAAAGTCACCTCATTATAAAATAGAAACGCAGAACTGGAATCTTATGTAGTTAATATGCCCGTATCTGCGTTTTTTTCATTTAAAAAGCCAGAATCCTACACCCTCAAAAAAGGAAAGCAGAATTCCGGCCCGTTACGAACAAAAAAGAAAACTGCCTTCATAGTCAAATCATTTCCGGTGATTTGGTAGATACTTTCGAACCATATTATCGAGGATATATGAAGGGTTATTCTATATAGTTGCAAACATTGTATCAGTATAATATTTTAGCGGTCAAGCCCTAGCTTTCCGAATCATGAACTCCCAGTACTTTTTAGCATCCTGCCACATTTCTTCAGCCATGTCGCCACGGTATAGATACTGTTCATACTTTTCTGTTAGCCAGCGCATCTCGTTTGTCGAGAAGAACGAGTCCACATAATTGGCATATTCGCGCAGTGTTTGGCCTTTCTCTCTCTTCAGACCGTATCTTTCCAGCTGCAGCAATAGGGCAATGTAGGCTTTTTCCATGTATTTGTTTTGCTTTTTGTACTTGTAGAGAAGGATATACATGACAGGAAGCCATTTCACCCTCACCTTGTACATGATTGCGGCGAACACGCCCAATACAAGTAATGTCAGGAGAATTTTCTGCAGGTTATCCTTCAGGAATGCTCCTGCATTTTTCATGCCATCTGAAAAAGTAACATTCGGCTTGTCAACCTGTGCCTGCTCTTCTGGCAGTTCCGGCTTTTCAGGAGCAGCAGGTGTTGTATCTTCCTCTTCTTCTTGACCCGTCTGGGTTTGTGAGTCGTCTTTATTATCATACTCAAATTGAACGTTATTTGAAAAGCCTTGCGTCGGCTCAAATGGAACCCAGCCGACACCAGGGAAATATCCCTCTACCCAGGAGTGGGCATTATTGTTTGTGACATCATAAAGACGGCGGCCATTCTCAAGTGTATCGATATATTCCCCTTCAGTATAGCCCTTAACCCAGCGCGCCGGAATGCCGACGGAACGCATCATGACAACCATCGATGTCGAGAAGTTGTCGCAATAGCCACGCTGAGTTTCAAACAGGAATTGATCGACATAATCCTGGTCCTCTTCCGGGACAGCAACAAGTGTTTGATCATATACAAATTCGTTTGAGCGGAAGTATTTTTCAATAGCCTGCGCTTTTTCAAGCCAGGTCACTTTGTCTTTTGTAATTTCCTCGGCAAGCTCAACTACCCGCTCTGGAAGCTCTTCTGGTACCTGTGTGTATTTTGAGACGAAGGCAAACTCTGCTGCGAGCTCTTCAGGTCCGGCTGCCTTAAGCTTCTCGACACTATACACCGGGTGATTAAAGTTAAGCGAGTATGGCCCAATCGAACCGGCTTGCCCATCAGCAATCGATGTGATTTTCTCTGTTGTTGGATCTAGACTGAATTGCAGGGTGGAGTTCCCTGCAGATGCTTCCACTTGTGTCACGCCGAGCGGATAAACAAGGTGCGGATACCCAATCTTCGGGGTGACCCTACTCGAACGCTGTTCCGTTTTAACTTCCTCTTCAAAAGGCTTCATCGGAATGTTTTGCTCAGGTGAAAATTCTACCGGCATGATTGTGCCTTTGTCCGTGACCCATCCTTTCCCCGTATAAACATCCTTTGTCTCAATCCGCCAGTAATGACGTCCATCTGCTTCAGCAGTAAAAACGACCCGGTCGTCTCCGATGAACGGCCCTCCTAGAGCAGAATCATCCGTTCCGTAGCCGACTTTTTTTACCCCGCCTTTGCCTTCGCCTGAATCCTCATTATACGAGGTAATGAACGGGACAGGGTCCGGCCAGATCGGATCAGCCTTTGGAGCTGCATAGCCAATCCCCACACTCAAGACGATCATGGCGACAAGGGGTATCATCCATTTTTTCGCACTTTCGAGGTTCTTCTTCACAACTTCCCTATCAGCGATCCGGTAATAGGCCAGCATCCCCATCACAGCAAAACCCGCAATGACTGTCCGGATAATCGCTGCGTCCGCTTCATAAGGACTGAATGTATCCAGCACCGTTATATAAACCAGCGTCATGAAGAAAAATACGAAAATTTGTTTCCTGTTGATCAGCCAATATTGTATCAAATATGCCATCAGCCAAAGCAAGGTAAAGAACAACAATGTCCGAAACACATTCGAAATTTCAGTCCATTCTGCATTGATGATAACCAATGAATTCACGATTATCTCATTGATGAGCTGCCCAAGCCATTCCAGGCTGAAAAATGTTCCTTCATAATACATAAAGTGGACGGAATAAAGGATGATGATGACTTTTATGAGAGCAGACGGCAAGATTGGCATATTGAAGTAGGACATCATCAGTGCGACAAACACAAAACCCAGAAAAACACCTAAGTGGCCAGTATCAGTCAACTCCTCCAATGGCCGAAGCCATTCCCATAGCAGTAAAAAGCTGAAAATATACAGTAAAAAGAAAGTGACGTCTTTTTTGGATTTATCGTTCCTCAACCTCTATTCACCTCCGAGAAGGCTTCCGCGAACTGGCCGTCATGTACCATGACAAGCCGGATTCCCCTGGCAGTTGCCGAGGCTCTTAAATTCTTCTCCGTTTGTGTTGGGGATTCCTGGCCATTTTTGATCAGGAAAATGCTCACTGATGCGTTTCTTTGATTATAGAAGGCAGCTTTTTCAATCAACTCTTTCGTCAATTGGGCGGTAATCAGCATGATTGAGTTGTTCTGCTGCGCTAAAAAGCTCTCCGCCTCAAGAACCCGGTCAAACGACACGGGACTCCCATCCTGAATTTTAGCAAGGTGATGGAGAAGCTGTTGCTGATGGGCTTCCCCGCCTCGTGCCGGAAACGCCTTGCGCTCAGTGCTTAATGTCATCAAACCCACCTGTGCACCTTTTCGTAAAATTGCTCTGATCACCGAAGCTGTAAAAGATACGACCACTTCAAAACGCGGTTCAGGGGCACAATCCATTAACATGACCACATCATGTGACTGTCTCTGTTCAAATTCCTTCGTCATAATGTCATTTCGCCTTGCAGTCGCCTTCCAGTTGATCCACGAGAATCGATCTCCCGGCTGGTATTCACGAACCCCAATCGCCATTGACGTATCACGCTGGACACGCTCCTTCGAGGCGGTCATTCCCTGGTCAAAATGATGGGCAATCGGCCTATACACCATATCCTGATACGCAGGATAAACGAGAATCTTGTTTTCAACCGGCAATATTTTTTCTTTTTCAATTAATCCGAGCGGATCCCCCGTTTTCAACTTGATGCCTTTTAATGCATGCTCACCCCGAGGAAGGTTTTCAATGGAATAGTCAAAACCGAATACCCGGCTGAATCCAGGAAACAACATCGTTTTCGCCTTTTGCAAATCCCTGTTCCCCGAAAGTGTATCACCGGTCTCTTCTTCCCCGATCGCATAAAACAGAGGGAATCCGACATTCCTTTCAAGCACAATGCTAGCTTTGAACTTCTCTCCAGCGTTATATTCCTGTTTCGTAAATACCCTTTCCGCCTTGATATCCTTGATGGAATAAAAAGCGAGACCAAGGGCATAGAGAGCAAATGGCAAGAAGCTGTAAAACAGGAACCAGCTGACAAAACCTCCCTGGAACATCGCATAGGAAATGGTGATCAAGATCAATAACAGTAAAACGATGAGCTTCCAAATTTCTTTGAACTTTTGGAAATATTTTTTCATATTACTTCACGAGCCTCTGGACGGGGACAGGAACTCTCGCCAACACTCTGTTGACGACATCCTCGGTTGTAATGCCCTCGAACCTGGCCTCTGATTTTAAAATGATCCTGTGGGCGAAAACAAATGGAGCAAGGTACTGAATATCATCCGGGATGACATAATCCCTTTCATAAATGAATGCATACGCCTGGGCAGCCTTCATCAAAGCGATTGATCCACGGGGACTGACACCAAGATAGACACTTGAATGGCCGCGGGTTTGGCTAGCCAATTCCACAATATATCGCTTGAGCGTATCGTCTACTACCACTTCTTTGATACTCTGCTGCAGGTCGCGCAGATCTTCGAGTGATACAACAGGCTGCAAGTCTTCAATCGGAAGGCTCCGCTGCGCGCGAACCAACACTTCCATTTCCTCGTCCAGGGAAGGATAGCCCATTTTCATTTTTAACAGAAAACGGTCAAGCTGTGCTTCCGGCAGCGGATAGGTACCCTCATAATCAATCGGATTCTGTGTCGCCATGACGAAAAACGGCTTACCAAGCAAATGCGTCACACCATCTACCGTCACACTATGCTCTTCCATTCCTTCAAGCAGAGCAGACTGTGTCTTTGGAGAGGTTCTGTTGATTTCATCTGCAAGAATGATATTGCCCATGATTGGACCGGGCCTGAATTCAAATTCCATCTCCTTTGGATTGTAAATCGAAACCCCTGTCACATCAGATGGCAACAGATCTGGTGTAAACTGAATCCTCCTGAACTTGGCGCTGACAGACTTCGCCAATGCACGAACCATCATCGTCTTACCGACCCGGGCACGTCCTCAAGCAGCACATGGCCGCCGGCAAGCAATGCAATCAAGCTTAGCTCCGCCACATTACGCTTACCCGTCATAACCTTATCAATATTTCCTAAGATCCTTTCAACTGTTGGATTCATCTGATTCCGCACCCAAATTTCCCCCTTAAAATCTATTTATCTACGTAAACCAATAACTTTTTCACTCCATTAAGTCTATATTCGCTATTTTTTGTAAAATCCCTGTAATATGCAGCATGAAAATATAACCACTTAGTGATAGACGGAAGATTTCGGGGAAATGTTTCATGATAAGAAGAACAAAAAGCGCAAGCGCCTCGTTCAGCCCCGACAAGCGCTGGAGGCCGACCAGTGAAGTCGTTCTTTGACTTCATTGAGCGGATCGAAATCGAAAAGTATAGCCGACTGCCAAGAAACGCAGAAACTGGAGACTCCGACAAAGAAGCGCTTTTTGCTTCTGCCGGCGGAGTTGAAGTTTCGGAGTTTCTAGGAGGCGACACTAGACAAGCGACTCGAGGGGCTAGGCTCTGGAGCTGGAATTTTTCCGAAAATCAAGAAATAAAAAACGGCCTCGTCTCGAGAAGCGTCATCAACTTTCACATGAATTCTATTTAACTTGCAGCCTTTGGAATCGCACCCATGCCCTCAAGGATGATTTTCGCATCGCTATTCAAATATGCTTCGATATCGCTCCTTAAAAACAACAGCGAGTGATCCCTGACGATTACCTTCAAGCCTCTCAAGTCAAACTTTGAAGCATAGCTGTTCACTGTATTGATGACCGCCATGTCTTTCCTTGTAAGGGGCTGGTGCCCAGCTTCCAACCGTTTCGTCAAAAACTCAAGCAATTCCCGCGCATTTGACTTTAAACGGCTGCGATTCTCGTTCAGGACATCAATGTTCTCTTCCATATACATTCTTGCGGCAGCAAAATCGAGTTCCTCGACACAATTGTTGATCCTGGCAATCAAGTCCAATACGTGCATTACTTTCTCCTCCTGGTGTAAAAACTCTGCTTATCTTCTATATCGGCCAATCACCCAGCCACTCAATACCTTATGTAAAAATTAGGCTATTAGACTTATACACTGCCAAGTAATAGCAGGAGATTGTTCTAAAATTCTTGCTGTTGTTCATCCCTATTCTTTAATTCAGGAGACGGCTGAGATTCCAGCCGCCTCCTGAATTTTGATATTATTTCCGCTCTATCTATGAGTCTTTCCATTCTCATCAACATAGATGGATTCAATGATGGTCCTTTCGAACGGCTTACCTTTAGCGTCAACTCCGGTGATTTCTGTTGTCAGGTTGTATACACCTGGATCGGTGAGCTCACCATCAAGCACCTTGCCTGCTTTGGAGCCTTTTCCTGCTTCTTTTAGCTTCTTTTTGCCATCTCGATCATATTTAATCCACTTCGTTTTATAGGATGCTTTCACACTTTGATTTTTATCCTTTTTCAATTCACCATCAAGAGGACTGTCAATGCCGACCACTAGCAGGTATGCCGCGGCTGATCCTGTCACCTGCCATCTTCCATCCTCTGGTTTTGTGATAACAAACGTATGGACCCAGGCTCCTTTAAAGAAGTCACCCTTATCCTTTTCGATTTTTGCTGCCTTATACTCCTGTCCATCTGGTCCCTTCAGTTTCAGTGAAGCCATTTTCCTTTCACTGAGAAATGCCATTTGGAAGCTTTCTGCTCCATCTTCAATCACGAAGCTTTCCTGTATCGCTTTTTCAGCTTGACCGCCTTTGACAATCTGGTTTGTATCGGGTTCTGTCACGATGCTCTCGGCTGCTGAAAATGAACTTGCAACTGCTGGCTGTTCTGACATTGTATATGGCTTGAATACCGAAAAAGTATGTGAGCCTTCGCGAATGGTCGTATGGTTCCATGCACCTTCCCGGATGATTGTTCCGCCCGTCAAACGAGAGCTGGCGACTGTGACGACACCGTCATTGGAGCCATAGCTGCTCAAATACAGTCCGCCCCAATATAAAGCACTGCCGAACGAGCCCCATTTATAACCGCCGAGTGTATAGTAGCGGTTCTTTGAAACGTTCGAATGGCTATCTGTAATGCTCCGGAAATAACTCATATTTCCTGTTTGAAGTGAACGCGTTGCATCATTATTGTTTCCAAGTAATGCTGCCAGCCACCAGGCTGAACTGCTGTGGGCCAGGTCTGACAGCTGTGTGCCGCGATGCGGAGAGGACAGGGTGATGACATTTGATACATACTGGTGCGCGCCGTAATGGACGAGCGCTGTCTGGGTATCAACCCGCCTTTGCTATGGCCAACCATCACAAGCTTTTTATTACCGAAATACTCATAAATTTGTTTCAGCTTACCGGCCAGCATCGCGCCGTTATCCCACATATCCTTTTCCGAATAAAGGTCGATGAAGGCTGTTTGATAACCATTGGCCAGGGCGGTTTGATACATATCATTGCCGTTCCACCACACAGAAGCGGAACTGTTGTAGCCATGAATGAACACAATCGGCGCTTTGGCAGAATCCACCCATGACGGGTTAGAACCTACATACCATGTTCCAGGTGTCCCGGAAGAACCGCCACCAAAATCCCCCGCTTTTGCAGCAACCGGCACCATCAGCATTAAAACCATCAATAATGACATTATTCTCTTACTCCTTCGCAAACCCATATCCCTCCCTTTTTTTTCGCACATCTTTAAAAAGTATTATGTTATCGTGCTAATTAGAAGGGTATTTCGGTTCATTTAGATTAGGAAAATAGTATTATCCGGTCTGTTGCATAAGAAAAGCGCAAGCGCTTGGTCAGCCCCGACAAGCGTTGGAGGGCCGACCGGTGAAGTCGCTCTTTGACTTCATCGGGCGAATCGAAATCGAAAAGTATAGCCGACTGCCAAGAAACGCAGAAACTGGAGACTCCGACAAAGAAGCGCTTTTTGCTTCTGCCGGCGGAGTTGAAGTTTCGGAGTTTCTAGGAGGCGAAACTAGACAAGCGACTCAAGGGGCTAGGCGCTGGAGCTAGATTAAGAAAACCTGGATAGTTATCCACATTGAATATATTTTATAATTTCCTATAATTTCCTATTAAATAAGAAGAGCCTGCCAAAAATCTGACAGGCCTTTCCATATTACTCTCCTACAATCTTGGCGTCCTTGAGCATTTCCTCAGTCAGTGTGATTCCTTCCTCCTTAGCTGCTTTCTTATTGACGATAAGTTCCAGGTTTTCAGGAAAGCCGACAGGTATTTCGCTCGGCTTTTTACCCTTAAGGATTTCGACTGCCATTTTACCAGTCGTGTAGCCCAAGTCATGATAATCAAATCCATAGGAAGCAAACGTTCCGCGTTTTACCGAATCCCCATCACCGGAAAAGGTTGGAATGTCCTTGTCATTTGCTACCGCGATGACAGATTCAAGCGCAGCTACAACAGTGTTATCCTTTGGTATATACAGCACGTCAACACGGCCGACCATCGATTCAGCCGCCTGCTTGACTTCAGAGCTCGTTGATATGGTTGTTTCCACCGCTTCTAGCCCTGCTTCCTTGATCGCTTCCTTTGCATTTTTAACATTTATGACAGAGTTTGGCTCACCATTGTTATAAATGATACCGACCTTTTTCGCCTCAGGAATGAATTTCTTGATCGCAGCAATTGTATTCTTGATGGCATCTGGATGAGTATCAGATGTTCCAGTCGTATTTCCGCCGGGCTTTTCCAGACTTTGTACAAGTTCGGCAGAGACTGGATCGGTAATTGCTGAGAACAGAATCGGTATATCCTTCGTCGCTTGGACTGCCGCCTGGGCACTAGGTGTCGCAATCGCTAAAATAAGATCATTCTTATCTGAAACCAGTTTTTGGGCAATCGATGCATTGTTATTCATGTCCCCCTGTGCATTCTGGTAATCCAGCTTGAGATTCTTGCCTTCTTCATAGCCTGCATCCTTAAGAGCAGCAATAAAGCCCTCTCTTGTCGCATCCAGAGATGGATGCTCGACAATCTGGGTAATTCCGATCTTAACCATCTTTTCTTTCTTGTCTCCGCTCGCCTGGTTACTTCCTCCGCATGCACCGAGCAACAGCATAGCACCAGTTAATATAACTGCCAAACTCTTCTTCATCCTTCATCCTCCACAAATTCACGAAAAATGTTATGTATCGTCTTGGTGAATGATATGTCCATTGGTCCTCCTTAATAATTTTTATATTATTTTTAATATTCTGATATTAACACACGCACTGCTTCAGGACAATATTAATTTCAAATTTATTCACTTCAGCCAACTCTCCACGATCGATTTCCACTTAAGAAATCGTTATGTTTCCCGAAGCCAACGCTTCGATTCATATCTGCCAAAAGGGATGAATTAAATACCCCAAATTCTGTACAAGTGTATATTATTATGTATTTATTAAGTTACCAATAAGGAGTATGATAGTAAGTAAAAAGGAAGTTTCGAGGCATACGAAAAAGTCCTGAACAAAGAAAGAGGTTTCCAAATGAATGCAGCATTTTCATCAACCAAAGAAACAACTAAAACAAAAGTTTTAGTCATCAATGCACTTTTCATTGCTTTGACTGTTGTAGCAACCATGTTCATTAACATCAGGCTTCCAATCATGGGCAATGGCGGCCTAATCCATATGGGTAATATCCCTTTATTTATTGCCGCTTTCGTCTACGGCAGGAAAACAGGTGCGATAGCAGGAGCGTTCGGCATGGGCTTGTTCGACATTATCTCCGGCTGGGCATTGTGGGCGCCGTTCACTTTCGTTATCGTTGGCGCGATGGGCTATGTAGCTGGTTTGATTGCTGAAAAAATGCCTGGCAAGAAAGTGTTAGTATACTCTATGGCAGTTTTCGTTGCCCTTCTCATTAAAATCGTAGGCTACTATTTTACTGAAGTAGTCCTTTACGGCAACTGGATCCAGCCATTCGGATCAATCCCAGGCAATGTATTGCAGGTATTGATTGCAGGTCTGATTGTCGTACCACTTGCAGGACGCATGAAGAAATTTTTATAGGATAAGCGACATAAAAGCCCCTATGGAGTTGCTCCTCCATAGGGGGCTTTATTATGTATTCAGTTCATCGTAGAGAAAATGATGGATTCCATTTCCTTTAAACGACCTGATAATTTTGTCGATACCCATTCAAAACTTGTAGATATTCCTCGGGAAATTGTTGAATTTTGAAAGCAGGATGACATAACTCCTGTCTTGAGGCTTTAAAACTTGATTTTTAAATAGCGTATCGTCAGGCGATATATGCACTAACCTCACGTTATACCAATCATACTTTTTTATATCGGCCAGCAGGCCAGCAATACGCTGCATCATAAAACAGGGTTATCCCCTTATTTCCTGAATATTGCTGTTAGCCATCCCCATTTTCTTTTCTGGATTTCTTCTTCCAGACGTTTGTTAAAATCGTTTTGGGAATTCCACTCACTCTTTTGTTCCTCCCGCATTTTTTGTATCTCTTTTTGCAGAAGTTCGCTTCTTTCCCTTTCCTGCTGCAGCAAGCTCTCGTAATGGGCATCTTGCTGTTCAATGATTCTCTCAATCTTCGCATTTGTTCTTTGTGCAGAATTCCCAATACTGGAGCTGATAACATGATGGTCCTGCTGGAGCTGGGCCACAGTTATTTTCATCTGGGCCATATCGTTTTTGAGCTGAATATTCATTTCACGCGCAGCTGCAAGTTCATTAGCGACAAAAAGCAAAAGCTCTTTTAGTTGATTCGGGTCCTGCGGCAGATTATCGGCTGTATCGCTGAGCGCTATTTCCGTTCCCTCTGGCTCTTCCAGTCTTTCCTTTTGCTGGACGACGAGTTTTTTAGCTGTATCATCCAACGGTTTGTCCGTATCGCGAAGCGCTATAAGCGCTTGAATATCTGATTGAACAAAGATACGCCGGTCACCATCTTTCAAAAACTCGTAACCGTTTCGTTCCAGAATTTGGCCATACTTTCGGACAGTGGGAGTAGCAATCCCTACTTCCTCTGCCACTTCTTTTGTTGAGAATGCCTGCTCATTCGGCTGTATATCGTTTCGCATATCGCACCTCCCCTACTTCAAATATGAAGGTTATTGACTAAATTTGCAAGAGTCATATCGCTCAGATTCATATTCCACCAGAAAAGTCGAAAAGAAATTTAAACAACAAAAACCATTCGTGGAATAATATAACGGGTTTACTTGTGAGGTGCAAAACGTTAAATCGCAGGGCAAATAGCAGGATATTTCACAACACAAACCACAATACATTTCACGGGCAAAAAGGCTTAGAGTTATTTTCAACTCTAAGCCTGTTTTGTATTATCTTATTTCACTAAAGCACCCCATTAGTTTAAGTAAATACCTTCACAAACTCAAGTTTATTTTACAAAAGTTCCACATTTTTTCCAAAAAAATACTGACATTATTTCTTAGCCAGCACAAATAAAAAGCACCTATAGACAAGGCGAATCCGTTATTGTGGCGCCAAATCTTCTGCAGCGCAATTTCACGGCTTCTGCGCCAAATCAAAAATGGGTGACGAACATCACGTATATTCAGTACGGAAGTTCCACGATGTACCTGTCAACGATCATGGACCTGTTCAATAATGAAATTGTCGCATACAAGATGTACGATCATCAACAAACGACGCTGGTCATCGATACGTTGAAAGAAGCATTGGAGATGCGTGGGAACCCGGAAGGCGTCATCATCCACTCCGACCAAGGAAGCGTCTATACCTCGTATGCGTACCAGGATTTGGTCAAGGAGAATCACCTTGTGAGCAGTATGTCTCGGCGTGGAAACTGTTGGGATAATGCAGTCATTGAATCGTTCCATTCCAATATCAAATCGGAGGAATTTCAGTATGTCAAATTCAATTCAATGCAAAATATCCATGTCGTGGAGAAGGTCAATGAATACATGCGCTATTACCACTAAGAAAGGATCCTAGAAAAATTAGGCTACCTGACGCCAAAAGAATTTGGGGCGCAAGCAGCCTAAAGAGGTGTTTTATATGTGTCTCAAATCGCTATGTCAGTCTAGAATTCAAGTGCGTTTTTCTTTGTGTTTTATTATGTTTGCACCTCTGAAGTAAATTCGTTAGGAATAATACGAATGGTTTTTGTTCTTAAAATGGAGATAATTCTTACCGGTCATAACAGTGTTACCTTTGTAGAGTTTTTGGATTTTCACAATAACCGGAGCCCTATTCTTCGTTTTTTATATCCTCAACTCGTTTATAGTTGTATTTAGAACGATCAACCTTAATAAAGTCTTTAGGTGCATAAAAGCGCAGCAAATCCCCATTTACGACTTTATCTGAGAATGCCAGTTTTTGTTCCGCTACTTCGTGCAATCTTTTTGCTTCTTCTAACTTGTCTTCTGTCAGCAACTGACCCGTAGTGGAATCGTAATATTTACCATCCGCAGAGGTGACCTCAGGACTGACGAAATCTCCGTTCCTAAATGGCACTAATTCATCATGCTTTTCTGACAAAATATCGGTTCCAAAATGCACATATTCTTTCGTGCTGATACCCAGCAAATGGAGAAGCGTCGGGAGAAGATCAATTTGACCAGCATACTCATGGTTCTCTCCGCCTTCCATTCCAGGCACACGAATGAATAAAGGCGTGCGCTGCAATCCCGCACTTTCATACGGTGTGATTTCTTTTCCGATTACTTCCTTCATAGCCTCATTGTGATTATTGGAAATTCCGTAGTGATCACCATACATTATAATAATGGAATTATCATATAAACCAGATTCCTTTAAATATCCAAAGAATTGTTCAAGAGCTTCATCCGCATATCTCGCTGTCTGGAAGTAATTATCCACAATTTTGTTTCCAGTCGTGTGCTTTTCAAGCGTTGCTTCTTCTTCTTTTATTTTAAACGGAAAATGGTGAGTAACCGTAATGAAATTTGCATAAAATGGCTGCGGCAATGACTCTATATAAGGCTTGGATTGTTCAAAGAATGGTTTATCCATCAATCCATAATCAGCTAGATCGTCTGATTTCATATCATAATAACTGGAATCATAAAACTTATCATATCCCAGTGATTTATAGATTTCATCCCTGTTCCAAAAGCTGCCCGTATTACCATGGAACACTGCAGATGTGTATCCTTGCTTCTGGCTTAGAATTGCAGGAACAGCCTGATAGGTATTTAAACCTTTGGTAGTAAAAGCTGAACCTTGAGGCAATCCATATAGTGAATTTGCTACCATGTATTCCGCATCAGCAGTTTTACCTTGGGCTGTTTGATGAAAGAAATTATCAAAATATAGTGTGTTTTTTTCATTCGTTAAGGAATTTAGGAACGGTGTGACTTCTTCTCCGTGCAATTCATAATCAATCAGGAAATTTTGAATGGATTCCATGTGTACATAAATTACATTCATCCCTTTACCTGCACCAAAGTATTTTGGGTTTGGCTCAGCATGATTGGACTTGGTGAAGTTAATGATCTCCGTAGTATCATTACTGTCTGCCAAAGCCCTCTGTGCGTGGGCCTTTGAACTTTGGACAGCATCATAAATCGTATAGTTATACATTCCTAAATATTTTACAATGTAATTGCGGTCAAACCCTCTTGTCAATAATTGAGGACGATCAATTTCTGCAATTGCCAGATTTATGCCTGATATGCTTAAAGCGAACAACAGCAGTGCAGTTACCTTTCGTGCAGCAATATTTTTTACTTCTATTCTCTTAAAATTAAATGTAAGCAAAGCCAGGATCACAATTACATCAGCAAAGAATAGCACATCTGATGGTTTTAAAAGAGTACCAATACTTCCGCTGACATCCCCAAAGTTCTGGGTCTGGGTTAAGGTCGGCAATGTTATGAAATCATTGAAAAAACGATAATATAGAACATTCGCAAATAAAAGAACTGACATGAATAAATCAATTACTATTAATGAAATAAACTTCATTCGCCCCTTGAATAAAAAAGCAAATCCTAAAAATAACAGTGACGAACCCAGCGGATTCAGGAAAAGCAAAATTTGCTGAATGTTATTTTCAATCCCCAAATTAAATTGGGTTAATTGAACAAAGTATGTTTTTAACCAAAGGAAAACGACTGCAGTGATGAAAAAGAAACCAAATTTATCCGTTATCTTATTATTAAATAGCGTATTCATTTCTACCCTTCTTTCTTCTTTAGATAGCCACGTCATATTATTCAAGGTCTTATTAAAAGAGAAACTGATGGTCAATTAAAGATAAAAAGAGTTTAACACGGATTCACCCAAAAATGAACTGTTTTGGTACTGGTAATTAACCATATAGTAAATTATTAAAGTTATAGAATTTTCTTTAAATCCTTCAAGAACTGTATTAATGCTTCGCCTGGTTCCTCCTTTTGATAAACAATGGGAATGATTCCTCGCTCTTTCAACAGTCTTTCTTTAACAGGATTAGGGTCTACTAAAAAAATAAATGACTTTGGCCGTAAGTTTTCATATCGGGATTCTTCCCATTGTTTTTGTAATTTATATAACATATACCTTATGTTAATATCTGACAAACTATATCCAATAAATAAAATTGATTTCCCTAATGAATCTGAACGAAGCTTAATATCTAATGGTGATTCAAAATCCAGTCTATTAAAAAAGCTGGATTCGGTTAACACAATGGATGAATCATGGTCAAAATCACCATGAAATTTGATGATCTGTGGTGTATTTTCTTTAATTCTGGCTATGTCCACCATATTGGTAATCTTTATATAATCCCTTTTATAATAATCGTATGCATACTCCAGCCATCTATCAAAGTTGGTAGTGTAGATAATCGGAAAGCCAATTTCTACAATGAGTTTATGAATTTCTGATTGCCCAATATCTATATTAGGATTATGCCACTTTCGATCCATCCAACTCCTAAGTTCACCTAAAGAACCCTTTTGATGAAAGTAATACTCGGCTAAGATTAAAAAATCGTTATTTCCCCAGGCATTAAGAACTTCAGGGTCAAATCCGAGCTGGCTGGCCATTTGATTAATCAATTCACCATAGGTAGGCAACCCTAAGTTTTTAGAGATCCCAGAACCCACGAAGAGAATGACATTATTTTCTTTCAATAATTGACCTAATTCATTTAGCATAAACGCACCCCTTCATCAAAAAGTTAAGGTAGTCTAAACTGTCAGAATGGAAATCCGACGAACGGTTAAATCAGGCGATTGCTGTATGGCAAAGTAATATAGGCAATACCAAGATGAAAAAGGTACCAAAAAACACACTAATGCATCTTTTAGTGTGTTTTTTGCATTGTTCCTTTTACCTCTATATGAATTGGATCTATACGATCTAGCAAGAAAGAGGACGGAGCAGCTCCATACAATAGAAGTCTGTGCATCGGTCTTGTCATTCCGACATAAAGCAGTTTAATATCTAGTTCTTTCTCAGAATAAGGTTCATCAATGGATACCATTAACACTGCGTCAAACTCGAGCCCTTTCGACAGGTATGCAGGTACGATTGCAATTTGGCCTTTAATCATATCTTCCTGTTCATTCAGTAGTTGAAGTGGCAAATCGCTTTTTTCCATAATCTTTTTTATCCTGTTGCATTCGCTTGCCGTTCGGCCAATAATCGCGATGGAATTCAGATTTTCTTCATGTAAAACTCTAATATCCTTTTCAATCACGCTTGCCATCTCTTCCTGGTCAGACTGATTCACCTGATGGAACACCGGCTTAGGCCCACTCCTTACCACCGGTTCTACCTGGGGTAGCTCTTCATCCATGATGGCGAGAATATCGTTCGCCAGTTCCATAATTTCAACCGTCGTACGATAGCTTTTTTGGAGCGTTAAATAATTCGCTTCAGGGAAGATTTTCTCCGTTAACGGCTCCCAGCTCCTTGTGCCGCGATATGCATGGATACCCTGGCCAAATCGCCGACAATCGTAAAGAGATTCGTATCAAACCCTTCTTTAAGAGCTATAAATTGAAAATAACTGTAATCCTGAGCTTCATCAATAAAAACACTTTTCATCTTATGTTTTTCATCTATGCCAAGCAACTTGACTTTAAGGTAGAACAATGGAGCCAGATCTTCAAGTTCATATGCTTTCTTTTGAAAAATGCTGCTCGAATAATTTGCGAGCTGTTTGATTTCCTCTGCAGACATGTCAACTGTATAAGCAGCCAATAACTCCTCGGACGTCATTAATTCCTGATATAAAGTATAAATATCCTTTTTCTCAAAGGTATTCATATACGATTTGACAGCGATTTTGATCGAAGATTGGAGCTGTTCGTTCCTTTTCTCCTTTCCATCCATCAAGGCAACTACTTTCTTTCTTCTCTTTTCATCATCCTTGATTCCGTACAATGCTTTCTCTAAAGCTTCCTCATATTTTTCCTCGAACCTTGTGAGAATCTGGGTTTTCTTTGTTTTTACATGATGAGTCAAAAGCTGTTTTATTTTCTCCACTCGGCTATATACAGGCAGATAGCGATATTCCTTAAGAAACAGCCTTCTTAGCTTCTGGGACTTCATCAACCGGTATTTATCAACAAAGAAATCTTCAGTAGGTGCCAACTTCTTTTCTATATCTTTTATATAAGCATCCAGGACGGCTTTAAATTCCAGAGACCCTTTATAGGTTGAAATTTTGCTTATTCTTTCATCCTTTGTCTTTCCTTCTACCAGTGCAAGCAGCTTCTTCTCAGGTGGAATGACCTTAATCTTCTTGCCAAGAGCAGCTCGAATGTAATCAGTATAGGTTGTCTGGTTGATTTTTCCGACACCCAGCTCTGGAAGCACATCAGATATATAGTCGATGAAAAGCCTGTTTGGCGCAAGAATCATCAGCTTTCCGGCTGAACCGCTCACCAAATGTATAAAGGAAATACGAGATGCGATGAAGGGCGATGGTTGTTTTACCGCTTCCTGCTGCTCCCTGGACAATGATCGGGTGCTGAAGGGACGCACGAATGACTTCATTTTGTTCCTTTTGAATCGTCGTCACGATTTCCGTAAGTCTGTTGTCAGCTTTCCCGGACAATGATTTCTGCAGCAAGTCATCATGGGTCGTTAAGTCTATGTCATGGAAAGCCTTCAGCTTTCCTTCCTCAATCTCATATTGACGTTTCAGTGAAAGATAACCCTCCCGCTGTTCGCCATTCACCTCATAACTGACCTCACCCAAACGTCCATCATAATAAACATTCGCGATCGGCGATCTCCAGTCCACGATGATTGGCATCTGGTTTTCCCGGTCATATAAAGAGGTTTTTCCAATATAAAGAATCTCCTCTACTTCATCTTCCTGCTTTTTAAAATTGATTCTCGAGAAATACGGTTTGTTCAATATGCTTTCTAAACGCTCAAGTTCATTTCCAGCAAGTTCCAAAAACTTGGCATTCGTTAAAATATTGATATAACTCAAACTGCTGTCAAGATAATCCAGGTCAACAAATGCCTGTTTTATATTTTCGGTAAAAGATTGCTTATTTTCTCTCGATGCTTCAAGTATTGTTTTTATATATAATTTCGTAAACTCCAGCCGTTCAACCTCTTTCTGATAATCAGCATGGTCCAGAATTGAGGTTTTATATTTTTCAGTCATCTGTGTTTATTACCTCCATTCATATCAATTTTTATTGGTGAAATTTTTGATTTTATTCTGGGAGAAATAGAAGAACTTCGAAGGTAAATAGGTAAAAACAACTCGACTATACCACAGACAGAATTAGCAGGCAAATAGAAAAGCGCAACCGCCTTGGTCATCCCCGACAAGCGCTGGAGGGCCGACCAGTGAAGTCGTTCTTTGACTTCATTGGGCGGACCGAAACCGAAAAGTATAGCCGACTGCCCAGAAACGCAGAAACTGGAGACTCCGACAAAGAAGCGCTTTTTGCTTCTGCCGGCGGAGTTGAAGTTTCAGAGTTTCTAGGAGGCGAAACTAGACAAGCGACTCGAGGGGCAAGGCGCTGGAGCTAGACACTAATCTAAGTAAAAAGTTTTATAATTTCTTATAAGATAAATCAAAAAAGAACGCTCTAAGCGTCCTTTTCTCTTATTTTACAATCATAACCGGACAATTTGCCCTTTTAGCAACTTTATGGCTTACGCTGCCCAACATCAATTCTTGCAATCCATTCAATCCTCTGCTGCCGATGACAACCAGATCAAACTTATTTTTGTTTGTGTAGTCCACCACCGCAAGACCAGGTTCACCATGAAGGATTTTGATTTCAAAACTCACACCTGAAGTCCTTGCTTTCTGTTCAATTTTCTTTAATCGCTCTTTTCTTTTGTCATTGATATTTGCCGAGTTCCAATTGCTAAGGACATCAGACTTTGAACTGTCACCATCAACCGCATAAACGATTTCAATTTTTGCGTCATCACCCTGGCATTTTGCGATCATGATTGCGTGATCAGCCGCACGCTCAGAGTGATCGGAACCGTCAGCTGCTAAAAGGATTTTTTGATACATTTCTATCACCTCTTTATTAATGTGAACCCAGTTTATTGGCCAGTTTCTCAGCCAAGTCTGAGCTTTCCTGATTCATTCCGGTTACAAGGATCTTCTTTCCATTTTCCTCAAACTTGTAAACGATTTTATCGATTGCTGCTACTGCAGAATCATCCCATAGATGGGATTTGCTTAAATTCACTTCTACAAATTCTACATCCTCTTTATAATCAAACTTCTTAATGAGTTCGGTCACAGATGCAAAAAACAATTCCCCGCGGACTTTATAAATGCGAGTATCTTGTTGAAGGGAGCTTTTCACTTCTACTTCAGAAATCTTTGATACAAAGAAAATTGCACTTAGCAAGATTCCGGTAAAAACACCAATAGCTAAATTATGGGTGAAAACAACAGTCATTACTGTTACTACCATAACAATTGCATCGGTTTTTGGCAATAGATGGAGAGTTTTTACTGAATTCCAGTCAAAAGTGCTGATGGCAACCATAATCATGACTCCTGCCAGTGCTGCCATCGGGATTTGCGCCACAATATCACCCAGCATGACAATGAAGAGGATCAATACTACTCCGGATACAAATGAGGACAGTCTTGCACGTCCACCTGATTTTATATTTATGACAGATTGGCCAATCATAGCACACCCAGCCATCCCGCCAAAAAAACCAGTGACGATATTGGCGATTCCTTGTCCTCTGCTTTCAGTATCTTTGTCACTTTCGGAATCAGTCATATCGTCAACGATTGTGGCCGTCAATAATGACTCTAACAGGCCAACTAAAGCTAATGCCAGCGAGTATGGAAGGATAATCATGAGAGTTTCTAATGACAACGGGATTTCAGGTATCAAAAAGATTGGAAGTGTTTTGCTAAGTGAACCCATATCCCCGACTGATCGGACGTCGATTCCAACAAAGATGACAATGGCTGTTACAATCACAATAGCGACCAGCGTAGAGGGAATCGCTTTTGTTATGTAAGGCAATAGATAGATAATCAATAACGTCAATCCCGATAACATATACACCATTACTGGTGCATCCACAAAGTAATCCAGCTGAGACATAAAAATCAATATGGCAAGAGCATTAACGAATCCTACCATAACTGAGCGAGGAATGAATTTCATATATCTCGCAAGTTTAAATACACCAAACAAGATTTGAAGAATACCCGTTAATATTGTCGCGGCCAAAAGATATTGAAGACCGTGCTCGGCTACAAGATCTATGAATAATAAGGCCATTGCTCCAGTTGCCCCAGATATCATCCCCGGCCTGCCACCTACCAGTGCAATAACAACAGCGATGGTAAAGGAAGCGTACAATCCTACCATAGGATCAACACCCGAAATTATTGAAAAAGCAATGGCTTCTGGAATTAGGGCAATCGCAACAACAATTCCAGCCAAGATCTCTGCTTTAACATTTCCAAACCAAGAATTTAAATAGCTCTGCATTTAGGCCCCTCCTTATGTATTATTATTTTGTGTAGCCAGCCAAAAACCATGTGAACAATCATCCGCCAAATTTTGCTACATTTACTCTTTCACTGAATAGGAGCAAATTAAACTCATAAAGAACAAAAAGCGCAATCGCATCGTTCAGCCCCGACAAGCGCTGGAGGGCCGACCAGTGAAGTCATTCTTTGACTTCATTGGGCGGACCGAAACCGAAAAGTATAGCCGACTGCCAAGAAACGCAGAAACTGGAGACTCCGACAAAGAAGCGCTTTTTGCTTCTGCCGGCGGAGTTGAAGTTTCGGAGTTTCTAGGAGACGAAAC